>CALZKX010000069.1 GCA_945788155.1 uncultured Flavobacteriaceae bacterium | reverse complement strand
TCCATGTTGGATATACAATGGCATCTAATTTTAACGAATCCATCACATTTTCTATGGCTTCCCTAAAAGCTATTCTTCTTTTATCATGGTAAGCATCTGAGCATTCCGATTTATAATTTCCCCATCTGCCTTCAGTGGTTGCGTATTGGTTTAATCTTCTTTTGGCAAATTCTGAGGTTGTACCAACTCTTACAATATCTTCAAGAGTTTTCATAGTATCTCTTTTAACGTAAGTCGTCAAATAAGTTTCAATGTCATTTCTAAATGTTGCACACCATTGGTTTTGAGCAAGACTAGAAAAACTTGGTACAACTACAGGGTCAATTATTTCAGCACCAAGGATATTTAAGTCTTTAAGCGCTTTTTCAAATAAATCCTTTATATCAGCATCTATATTATTATCACTTAATTCTCTAAGCACACCTATTCTAGAGCCTTCAAGCCCTTTTATATCAAGAAATTGTGTGTAGTTGCTAGGAGTTTTTCCTTCAGAGTTTTTGGTAATTGTATCTTTAGTATCAAAACCAGCCATTACTTCCATAACTCGAGTGGCATCTTCAACGGTACGGCACATTGGTCCAACAACATCATTTCTTAAAAATAATGGTGCAATCCCTTCCCTACTAATTAACCCAAGGGTAGTCCTAAATCCTACAAGAGCACAATGTGAAGATGGTCCTCTAATAGAGTTACCAGTATCAGTACCTAAACCCACAACACCAATATTAGATGCTATGGAAGCTGCTGTGCCACCACTGGAGCCAGCAGGAACATGGTTTAAATTATATGGATTACGAGTTACTCCACCTGTTGAACTTTCGGTGTGCATTGGGGAAAAAGCCCATTCGGCCATGTTGGATTTGGCAAGAATGATGGCTCCTGAATTAATTAGTTTTTTTATAACAAAAGCATTTTCGGTTGGGATAAAATCTTTAAGCGCGAAAGAGCCTGCTGTTGTAGGAAGCCCAATGGTATTAATGTTGTCTTTAACAATAATTGGAATACCATGAAGTGGACGCAATACGTTTGTTTTTCTATATTCATCATCAAGAGCTTTGGCTTGTGCAATAGCATTGGAATTTATTGTGGTAAGCGCATTTATATTGCTATCTATAGAATTGATATTTTTTAAATATGCTGTTACTAAAGCTTCGCTGTTGTAGGAACCGTTTTTATAGGCTTCATGAATTTCGGTAATGGTTAATTCTTCTAAATCTATTTGTTGAAGTTGACTAGGTTTTTGACACCCAAAAAAGAAAATAATAGGGATTAGCCAAAGTGAAATGGTTTTTTTAGTCATTTTAGGTGGTTTTTGTAGTAATTAAAGATAGGATTTTTTTACTATATTGTTTAATGACGGTTGTATATTATTAATGTTTTTTAGAATAATTTTTGGTTCGTTTAGCGCTCTCGGTTATATAAAAGGTTTAGTTTTGCGACAAGTACAGATTGTTCTATTTACATCTTACATCCTTTTGCCGATTCATCTACTAATTTGTCTAAATACTTTGCTTGTTGCGTTAACTTATTTTCGATTTCTTCTACACGATAGCCACAGATTATACCAGTTGTGTATTTTGCAATCGCTCATCATGGTGAATTGTGTTGTTCATTTGTTGTAATTTTGTGTTAACTTATTGAATTCGGAACTAAATCAAGTTCAATACAAGTAAACGAAGACAACTGTTTCTTTTTGCAAAGTCAATAGGTGACTTTTATGTCTACTTTAATAGCTCAACAACTTGCAAGTACTAATATTAGCTGTATTTTTGCCGCTTGTAAAAAACAAACCATTATGACTGAGTTTATTATAAAAAGAGCAGCAAATGCCAAGAATGATATTTTAAGCGGATTAACCGTGGCATTAGCCTTAGTGCCAGAAGCTGTAGCTTTTGCTTTTGTTGCTGGTGTAGATCCATTGGTTGGTTTGTATGCTGCATTTATGATTGGTTTAATTACCTCAATTTTTGGTGGACGACCTGGAATGATAAGTGGTGCTACAGGAGCTTTAGCTGTAGTTATGGTAACCTTGGTAGCGAAAGGAAATGCCATGGGAACCGAAGGTGAACAGTTAGGTTTATATTATCTATTTGCAACGGTTATCCTTATGGGGTTTATACAAATGTTAGCTGGCGTTTTTAAATTGGGGAAGTTTGTAAGATTGATCCCGCACCCAGTAATGATGGGATTTGTAAATGGATTGGCAATTGTAATTTTCTTATCTCAATTAAGTATGTTTCCTGCTTTAATACCTGAGGATGTTTTATTTTGGAATGATATGGGAGCTTGGTTTACCGAATTATTTAAAAGTTTATCTTCAAATAGCTCATTTTGGATTATGATTGGCTTAGTGGCATTAACTATGGGAATTATGTTTGGGCTTCCTAAAGTTACAAAAAAGTTACCCGAAGCCTTACTTGCTATTTTGGTAGTTTCTGCCATTGTTATTTTTGGAAATTTAGATGTTGCAACTGTTGGTAGTTTTATTCGTGAAGGTGGAGGAGAAGGATTAAAAGGAGGTTTGCCAAAATTTCAAACAGATGTTTTTAGTAAAGTGCCTTTTACTTGGGAAACAATTAAGTTTATAGGGCCTTATGCCTTAATACTTGCAGCTATTGGTTTAATTGAATCTTTAATGACTTTAAATTTAATTGACGATTTAACTGAAACCAGAGGAAACTCAAACAGAGAATGTTTAGCCCAAGGAGGAGCGAATATTGTTACTGGATTCTTTGGCGGAATGGGTGGATGTGCCATGATTGGCCAATCTATAATCAATATAAAAGGTGGAGGACGCGGTCGATTATCTGGGATTGTCGCTGCTCTTGCGTTGTTAGGATTTATATTATTTGCTTCTGGACTTATAGAGCAAGTACCAATTGCAGCTTTGGTTGGTGTGATGTTTATGGTAGTTGTAGGAACCTTTGCATGGTCTAGTTTTAGGATTATGAATAAAATACCTAGAACAGATTTGTTTGTATTAATTTTGGTATCAGGATTAACTGTTCTTTTCGATTTGGCAATTGCTGTTATTGCTGGTGTTATTGTGAGCGCGTTAGTATTTTCATGGGAAAACGCAAAACGTATTCGAGCCAGAAAGCGTATGCGTGAAGATGGTACTAAGATTTATGAAATTTGGGGTCCATTATTCTTCGGAAGCATCTCGGCATTCAATGAAAAATTTGATGTTAAAAACGATCCAGATCATGTAGAAATTGATTTTGTAGAGTCTCGTGTAAGCGATCATTCAGCTATTGAAGCTATTTTTAGCTTGGTAAACAAATATAAAGCTGAAGGAAAATCTGTGAAGCTGAAACATCTTAGTGAAGATTGCAAAGTCTTGCTTTATAAATCGAGCCCAATGTTTAGGGATGTTATTGTTGAGGCTGTTGATGACCCTCGTTACC
>CALZKX010000068.1 GCA_945788155.1 uncultured Flavobacteriaceae bacterium | reverse complement strand
TCTGGATCAGGAAGAGGGAGACTAGCCGTAAAAGCAAACAACCATTTTGGAATAAAATGTCATGATTGGAAAGGAAAAAAAATTTACCATGATGATGATGCGGCTCAAGAATGTTTTAGAAAATATAAAAATGCCAATAAATCGTTTAGAGACCATTCGGAGTTTTTAGCCAATCGTAAACGTTATGCAAAATTATTCCAGTTAGAAAAGGACGATTATAAAGGTTGGGCAAAAGAATTACGGCGTGCAGGTTATGCCACAGATAGAAAATATCCACAAAAGCTTATTAGCCTTATAGAGCGTTATGAATTATATAAATATGATGAGAAATCTGATAAAAAATCTTCTAGAAGTGATATTGCAAAGACCTACACTGTAGTAAAAGGAGATACCTTATATTCTATTTCTAAAAAACATAACCTAACTATTAAAGAATTACAATTACTCAATGGTTTGGAAGGTACAGAATTGAGTGTTGGGCAAATTTTAAATATTTACCCTAAAGAAAAAAATCAATAAAAAAGAGGCTACTTGAAAAGTAATGATGAACTATAATTTGTCATTCTGAGCGTAGTCGAAGAATCTTAAATATTTCGACTGCGCTCAATATGACACTAAAATTCACTTTTCAGGTAGCTTGTTTTTTTAGCTAACCAGTTAAATAAACTAAGATTATTCTCAATCTATGTTTTGCTTTCCACGCTGTTTTACTTGTTTACGTTGTTTTATTTTATTGCGTTTAGCGCTTTTTTCAAATTTTTCAAATTGCTCTTTTGTAAGTATAGATTTTAGTTGTTTTTTTTGAGCTATTTGTTGGTCTAATCGCTCATTCATCATATTATAGCGATTTTCTTTTGTTGGCTTTTCACCACTTTCTTTCATTTTTTTTGCAGCTTCCATTTTTGCAAATCTTTCTTTGGCATTGGCTAAGTTTATTTTATAAACTTCTTTTTGTTGGGCTTCGGTTAAATCTAAATGCAAGGTCATTTGTTTAGTTTTAATGGTAGCCACTTGGTCAGGACTCAATTTTTTTAATGCTTGAGAACGCTCTGTTCTATCGCCTTTGCGGTATTCTCTTTTTCTTTCCTGTGCTATGCCTTGTAAACTTATAAAGGCAATTGCAATTAAAATTATATTTTTCATTTTTTAATTATTATTGTTATACTGTTAAGACCTAAGTGGTTTTAAAAGGTTTAAATGAAAGTGTGTTTTTAACTATGTATTAACAGAAATAAAAAAAAGAGGCTGCCTTAAAAGTGGTTTAATTATCTTTTTGAACCTTTAGCCTATTTCTTAAGACAGGCTAAGGTCGAAAAACCTCAGTTAATTTACTATTAGCAATTTAAATAACAAGAGATTCTTCATTTTCATTCAGAATGACACTTTTAAGGCAGCCTCTTTAAAACATTATTTAGAGGTGTTTACTTAGGTTCTAAAATAGCATCAATACGTTCTACAATATCTTGTAAATGATATCTTGTAATAGTATTGCCTCTACCTGAAGCATTTTGTGCCATTCTTTTAATTCTATTAAGCTCACCACGAACAACAGGGATAATATCCGATTGCTTTACAGTTACGGTGCCTCTTCGTCCTCTAACATCTTTAGATTCCATAAGGGTTGCTAATCTTTCTACATGAGCGCGTTGTAGATTTCTTCTATAAGTGTCAATGTTTCTTCCGGTACGCAATTCTGTCCAAATGCCATTACGTAAATCGGCCATCATAGACATTAAAGTAAAGGCTTCATTACCATTAAGCGTTTCATTATCAATCATACGCATCATTCTAGTAAGATTTAAAATGTTATTTAAAGTTCTAGCTTGAATGCCTCTAATACGCTCTGTTACACCATTAAACTCAGTTTTTTTGATAATAGCCTCATCAATTAACCAAGTAGGTGTTTTGAATAATTCATCATTCAAAAATTTTAAAGCATTTTTTTGATGTCCTTTATCAACATTAGTAAAAACGTCACCAGCTTGATCAGCTGTTTTGGTATGTTTATAAACACCACCAATGTTTGTAGTTACATGTCCCATGTAACGATTGTACTGAGATACAACATGTCCATACATTGTCGATAAGTCACCAAAAGTTTCTCCGTCCTTAGAAGTCCATTTTATTAAATTAGGCACAATACGCTTTAAGTTTGCAATTCCATAATTACTAGCTTTTAGAGCATCATCTCCTAAATCTTCAGTTTGTGCTGAAGGGTCAATACCATTATATTGTCCAAAGCGATACATTGGATCATCAGCATGGTCTAAAATCCATTTATCCAATGTTTTCTTTTCATCTTCGGCAGTTTTTGCATCTAAAATTGGACGATATCCCCAACGAATGGCATGCTTGTCATAGACACCAATATTTGGCATTAAAGCAACGCCTTTATCTCCAGGTTGTGCTACGTAATTAAAACGCGCATAATCCATTATCGATGGTGCAGTTCCATATTTTTGGGTAAACTCAGCATCTCTTAGTTTTTCAACAGGATAAGCGCTACTGCTTCCCATGTTGTGTGGCAATCCTAAAGTATGTCCAACTTCGTGAGAAGAAACAAACTTAATAAGTTCTCCCATAACTTCGTCTTTAAACCCTACCATTTGTGCTTCAGGATTTATTGCAGCTGTTTGTACAAAAAACCATCCTTGTAATAAACTCATAACATTGTGATACCAGCCTATATCACTTTCAAGTATTTCTCCAGACCTAGGATCGCTTGTGTGAGGGCCATAAGCATTTTGTATTGGTGAAGCGAAATAACGAATAACAGAATATCTTGCATCTTCTGGACTCCATTCGGGATCTTCTTCTTTAGTCGGAGGATCTTTAGCGATAATGGCATTTTTGAAACCAGCTTCTTCAAAAGCGACATTCCAATCATCAACTCCTTGTTTAAGATATTTTCGCCATTTCATTGGTGTAGCAGGATCTATATAGTAAACAATTTGTTTTTTAGGTTCTACTAATTCACCTCTTTTGAATTTTTCAATGTCTTCATCTTTTACTTCCAATCTCCAGCGATCAAGAAATCTTACTGTTTCACTTTTTTGATTATCTAATCCATAATCTACTTGTCTACGAGCAAACCATCCAACACGTTCGTCATAAATACGTTTTTTCATAGGTTCTTCTGGTAACAAAATCATTGAGTTATTAATTTCAATAGAGATTGCTCCAGTACTCGAATTGGAAGGAGCAGCTCCTGCCATATAAGTTTTTACATGACGAGCTTCAATGTTTGTTGGATAACTTTTCACACTTTCGATAAATGATTTATTCGCATCAACTCGTGATATTTTATATTGTTTTCTTCTATAATTAGGTATACCTAATGCTTTTACATCTTTTTCAAAAAGCTCAGAAACATCAATTACTGTAGCAGTAGAATCTTTACTGAATGCTTTAATAGGGAATGTATATAAAACAGGCTCAAAGTTAGAATTGACAACTGCTTGATGAATTGGTAAATCTTCATCTGCTACAATAGAATGTGAAACTACTCGAAGTAATACTTTCTTGTCTTTTTTCTGCCAACGTAACACTTGTGAATTTTGTCTTTCTCCACCAAATCCAATATTTGTAGCGGTTTTAGAAATTCGCGTTACCATTAACATTTCTTTCTCAAATAAATTATTTGGAATTTCATAAAGATATTTGCCATCTATATTATGAACTTTAAAAAGCCCATCATCTGTTTTAGCATCTTTAGTAACTACCTTGCTATAAGGTTGAATATCGCCCTTTTTTGGTTTTGGTTTTGCTTTTTTTGCTGCTGCTGCTTTTTTTGCAGCTTCAGCTTCGGCTGCTTTTTTAGATGTGTTACATGAAGATATAATTAGCGTTAAGGCTAATAGTAACACTTTAATAGAATGTTTCAAATTAACTTAATTTTTGGTTAAGACGTGAAAATAGGAAATACTAAATAAAACTCAAGTAATTAGCTAAAAAATTAGTAATAATTTAACTGAAATTATAACATATTAAAGTGCTTATAATTGAGATGAAATTAGGTGTTCTTATAAAGAGTCTAAATATTCTTGAATTAAGTCGTAACCTTCGGTATGAATCATGGTTGTGCCAATAAAAGGCATGCTTATTCCAGGTGAATATGTAGCCATTCTGTTGGAAATACTAAAACGTCTTTGAAAGATATTGGTATCATCAAAATCGGTTTCGAAAGCTAAATTCAATGTAGATTGAAATTCACAAAAACCTCCAGTTGTATGGCAATGAGCGCAGTTTACATCAAAATATGCGCGTGAACGTTCCTCTAAGCTATAATTTATATCATCTTCCCAATTTGGCAATGAAGTTATTTCAGATGGATTGGGTGCGTTTATTAATTGTCCATTATCAATAAAATATTGTAATTGGTTTACACCATCTACATTAAAATTCATGGTTCGTAATTTGGGGCCAATAGGTGTTACATTATTACTATTGCTATGGCACTTTGTGCAATCATTAGCGCCAGGAACCACATAGTTTACAGTAACATCATCACCACTTTCGTTAATAAAATCTACAGTAACATTATATTGGTTTTGGTCCAAAACAGCATCGGTTTGGTCTTCGTTCCAAACATAGTTTCCAATTGTCCATTCAGTTTCTTCTTTAATTAACACACGGGTTTCAATAATTTTTTGCCCAGAATTTGGATTGGTTTCATCTAAATTATAATAAAACGTTTTTGCAATAAGGGTTCCAGTTGGGAATATTGGAAATCCATCATCAGCATATTCCAAGGCTGTGCCTTCAGGAAGCCCAATAATTCTTAGTTTATGTGCATAATCGGTAAATAATTGTGTGTTTAACTCATACTTAAACATATTGGAGTTTATGGCTAGAGTGTTTAAATCCCCAACAAATAAATTTAATTGAGAAAGGTTTGGTAAAAATTCTGCAATTATTGGATCGTCTTGTAAAACTATATAATCATCCGAATCATTTATACAAGAAGTAAAAAGTGAAGCTGCAACTAAAGTAATTATAAGGCGTTTCATTAATTTGGGTTTTATTGTTAGTTGCTCAAAATAGTAAAAATGCCTTAAAAATTTTAAAAAAATCGTTATGGCGTTATTATTTTCTGTAAATCTCTTTTATTTTGGTTAAATGCGTGTAATTTTATAAGTTGACAATATATCAATAATATCATACATTGAAATTTCATATATTGTATGTAAATTATTAAAAAATGCCTTTTTGGTTGCAAATTGTTTTGATTGTTCTGGTTGCGTATATCGTAATAAGTGTAGCCTTGTATTATTTGCAGGATTTTATATTGTTTAAGCCAGAGAAATTAAGTGAAGATTTTAAGTTTGCTTATGAAAATCAAGACACAAAAGAGTATTATCTAGAAACAAGGGATGGTGCCCGAATAAATGGATTACTATTTAAAAGCAAAAACCCACCCAAAGGCATTGTACTTTATCTTAAAGGGAACTCAAAAAGCATTAAAGGTTGGGGAAAGTTTGCTGTGGATTTTACAAGGCATGATTACAGTGTTTTTATGGTAGATTACAGAGGCTTTGGAAAAAGTACAGGACGACGCTCACAAAAAGCCATTAAGCGAGATTTACAAAAAGTTTACAATAAATTAAAGGAACGAACTCCCGAAGAACATATTATTTTATATGGTCGCTCTTTAGGTTCTGGTTTTGCAGCAAAACTGGCATCAATTAACAATCCAAGACTTTTAATATTGGATGCACCTTATTACAGTTTGACCAAAGTAACAGGTAGATATATGCCTTTTATGCCATTATCCTTATTGATGAAATACCCATTACCAACCTATAAATGGTTAAAATATGTGCAATGCCCAATACATATTATCCATGGCACACACGATAAGCTAATTCCTTACAAATCGAGTATTAAACTATCTCAGGTAAATGCAAAACGAACAAAGCTTCATACAGTAATTGGAGGAGGTCATAAAAATTTGAACAACTTTGAATCTTATCATAAAATGATTGAAGAAATTATTAATTCAAAACCTATGGAAATAGATTTTTCAACAACCAGTATCAATGTCATACACACCTCCAAAAAATCTAAAACGAAAACTTAAAAATAGTGTTTTATCAGTATTTGTATTGTATGTAATGGTTATTGCAATACTATATTTTTTTCAGGAGAGCTTTTTGTTTAGACCTGAAACCTTACCACAAGACTATACTTATCAACTGTCCTATAAATACAATGAGTATTTCCTTGACACGCAAGATAATGGTCTAATCAATACACTACATATTAAAGCAGACAATCCAAAGGGAGTAATTATCTATTTTCATGGAAATGCAGGAAATTTAAAACGTTGGAGCAAGATTGCCGAGTATTTTGTTGACATGGAATATGACGTGTATATCATGGATTATAGAACGTACGGAAAAAGCAAAGGCGAGCTGAGTGAAAATGCTTTATATAATGATGCACAAGTAAGTTATGACCATTTAAAACAGTTTTGGGAAGAAGAAAACATAATTGTGTATGGACGCTCTCTTGGAAGCGCCATAGCAATAAAAATAGCATCATTAAATAACCCCAAAAAGCTAATTTTAGAATCTCCTTTTTACAATATAGCTGATGTTGCTAAAAAACGATTTCCTATTTTCCCCATAAATAATTTACTTAAATATCAATTCCCAAATAACGAGCATATAAAAAGTGTACAAAGCTCCATTTATATTGTGCATGGTACAAATGACAATGTTGTACCATTTAAAAGTGGAGAGAAATTGTTTAGGGTTTCACCAAAAGATAAAACAACCTTTACAGCTATTAAAAAAGGAGGTCATAACAACCTAATTAAGTTTGATTTATATCATAGATTCATCAAAGAAATTCTACAATAATTGTCTTAAAAAATTAACATTTCAAGTTACCAATCTTAAAAAAGAATTAAAAAGGTTTTAAATGTGTTAAACATTTCTAAATGTAAGTAACGTTTTAGTTTTTATAACGTCAATAGAGGTATAAAAAACAAAACAAAACACCAAAAATAACATGAACCGATTAATTTTATTACTAGCAGCATTTATAGCGTTTAATGCTAATGCATTATCTGGAAAGAACCATGATAATACTAAAAAAAATTATAAAACGTTAAAAGAAATAAACCTTGAAACTTTACTTTTTGAAAGTAATATGGATATAGATCCTTTTGAGGTTTACCAGATAGAAGAAGAAGTACATTTCGATTTTGACACAAAACAATATTTACCTAAAAACTTTAATGCTTTGGCAGGAAAAAATGATATTGATTGGTCTAAAGTTAAATTGGTTGAGTTAGAGGAGGATGTTGAAATACATTTTGATACAGCTCAATATTTACCTGAAAATTTTAATGCACTAGAAGGGAAGAACGACCTTGATTGGTCAAGGATTGAGTTGGTTGAGCTTGAAGAAGAAATAAAACTAGGGTTTGATGCTAAAAGGTATTTACCAAAAGACTTTAATCCTTATAAAGGGATGAACTGCTAATAGGCAAAACTAAGGTGTCTTTATTAATTTTTGCCAAAGAGTATTAGTAAAGACCTGTTGGCCAGCACACATTGTGCTGGCTTTTTTTGTTAATCCTGTAGCTCTACAATTAAAGCAGCATCAGTTTTAGTAACCTTGGTCAAACCATGTTTTGCCAAACCTTTCATGCCTTTGTCCCAACCTTTGTTACTTAATCCAGATTGTGCTTTTAAATCATTAAGGCTCATACTTTTTTGAGTTTTTAAAATTTCGAAAATCGTTTTTTCGTTATCACTCATTTCAACCGTTTTTTTCTCAGGTTTCATTTGTGGAAAAAACAGCACTTCTTGTATGGATGGATTGTTGGTCATAAACATGGTTAATCTATCAATGCCAATCCCAATACCTGAAGTTGGAGGCATTCCGTATTCCAGAGCACGTAAAAAGTCATGGTCAATAAACATCGCTTCGTCATCACCTTTTTCAGAGAGTTTTAGTTGATCTTCAAAACGTTCTCGTTGTTCAATTGGGTCATTCAACTCCGAATATGCGTTTGCTAATTCTTTTCCATTCACCATAAGCTCAAAACGTTCTGTTAAGCCTTCTTTAGTACGATGAGCCTTTGTTAAGGGACTCATTTCAGTCGGATAGTCGATAATGAATGTTGGCTGTATGTAATGTAGTTCGCATTTTTCACCAAAAATTTCATCAATCATTTTTCCAACTCCAAAGGTTTTGTCAACTTCAATATCTAAAGCTTTACAGGCTTCACGAATCTCATCTTCCGATTTTTGATATAAATCAAATCCTGTATGTTCTTTAATGGCGTCTAAAATTCCAATGCGCTTATAAGGTGCTTTATAGTCGATTACTTTTCCATTAAACTCCACCTTGGTAGTACTATGTAATTTTATGGCAATCTTCTCTAGGAGTTCTTCAGTGGTATCCATCATCCAATTATAATCTTTGTATGCAGCATACATTTCCATAACTGTAAACTCAGGATTATGCGTTCTGTCCATTCCTTCATTTCTAAAATCTTTAGAAAATTCATATACACCATCAAAACCACCAACGATTAATCGTTTTAAGTACAATTCGTTGGCAATACGCAAGTACAAAGGCATGTCTAATGTATTATGGTGTGTTATAAATGGTCTTGCAGCAGCTCCTCCAGGAATTGGTTGTAGAATAGGCGTTTCTACTTCCAAGAAATCCATGTCGTTATAAAACTCACGAATTGTATTAACAATTTGCGTACGCTTTATAAAGGTGTCTTTTACTTTTGGATTCACTACCAAATCGGCATAACGTTGTCTGTAACGCATTTCGGGGTCGTTAAATTCATCAAAGGTATTTCCTTCCGAATCTGTTTTTGGTAATGGTAATGGTTTTAAGGATTTACTCAAAATCGAGAAGTTTTTAACCATGATGGTCTTTTCTCCAACTTGAGTGGTGAACAATTCACCTTCAATACCAATAAAATCACCTATATCAAGCAGTTTTTTGTAAACATCGTTGTACATGGTTTTGTCGTCTCCAGGGCAAATTTCATCACGGTTAAAATAGACCTGTACACGACCTTCACTATCTTGAAGCTCGGCAAAAGAGGCTTTTCCTTGAATACGACGAGACATTAAACGACCAGCTACAATTACCTGTTTACCTTCAGCAAAATCCTGTTTTATTTGTTTTGAACTATGATTGACAGGATATAAATTTGCTGGATAAGGATTGATGCCTAAAGCTCTTATGTTTTTAAGCTTTTCGCGTCTAACTAATTCTTGTTCTGATAATTGCGACATTGTCTTTTTTACTATAAGTGAAATTTAAACGCACAAAGATAAATACTATTTGTTAGATAGTAAATAATATCGTTGCTTTATGTATTGTAACAAAAGTATTTAAGTTGCGTCAAATAAGTAATCATCAATTAAAAAATCAAATTAAATGAGTATTTGGAGGGTTTTACTGGCCATTTTTTTTCCACCATTGTCTGTGCTTGATAAAGGCTGCGGCTCCATTTTTATTGTTTTCCTATTGTGGCTTTTCGGATGGGTTCCAGGTGTTATTGCAGCCTTAGTTATTTTAAATAATCCTGAAAGGTAGTACTCAGTATTCAGTTGGTAGTATGCAGTTTTCAGTTGTATTAAAGTAAAGTATTTTCTAAATAAGTCGTAATTTTGTAGTCTATGAATAAGAAAGTAGAACTACAAGACTTAGGATACAAAGACTACAAGCAAACTTGGGATTACCAAGAAAAACTGTTTAAAGGTATTCTGGACACTAAGATTAAAAACAGAAGAGAGGAACTTAACCTTGAAACTAAAAACTACTTTTTGTTTGTAGAGCATCCTCACGTTTACACTTTAGGAAAAAGTGGTGACATGAGTAATTTATTAGTTGATGAAAAGGAACTTGCCAAAAAAAACGCCACGTTTTATAAAGTCAATAGAGGAGGAGACATTACGTATCATGGCCCAGGGCAAATTGTAGGTTATCCTATTCTCGATTTAGATAATTTTTTTACTGACATACACAAATACCTTCGGTTTTTAGAGGAAATGATTATCCTGACCTTGTCTGAATATGGTTTGAAAGCTGAACGCAGTCCAGGTGAAACAGGAGTTTGGTTGGATGTAGGCACACCATTCGCTCGAAAAATTTGTGCTATGGGAGTAAGAGCGAGTCGTTGGGTAACCATGCATGGATTCGCCTTAAACGTAAATGCTAATTTAGGTTATTTTGATTTAATGATACCTTGTGGTATTCGTGGAAAGGCAGTCACTTCATTAAATGTTGAACTTGGTAAAGCTACTGTTGATGAAGCTGAGGTTAAAGAAAAATTACTAAAACATTTTTCTCAGCTTTTTGAAGCTGAGGTGCTAAAAAATCATCCCTCGG
>CALZKX010000067.1 GCA_945788155.1 uncultured Flavobacteriaceae bacterium | reverse complement strand
GTTGTGGTACTTTTTAAATCGCTTAGGGTTTTTAGTGGTAATATCTGCTTCACAAAGTGTCATTAAATCATCTACATAATCGCTAGCATCGAAAACTAAGCGACGTACTGCCGAATCGGTTACTCCATCTTGTGCCAGCACGATAGGACGAGAACTCATTAACACCATTTTTTGAACAAACTTCATTTTGTCATTTAATGGCATTTTCAATCTTTTAAATAAGTGATAAACCATTTTTGAGCCTTCGAATTCATGTCCATGAAAGGTCCAACCTACTTTTTTACTAAACTTTTTTGTTGGTGCTTTTCCAATATCGTGAAGTAAGGCTGCCCAACGTAACCAAACATCATCTGTATGTTTGGCGATATTGTCAACTACTTCTAAGGTGTGGTAAAAATTATCTTTATGACGTTGCCCTTCAACTTCATCAATGCCTTTTAAAGCTGTTAATTCTGGTAAAATAAGTTCCAGTAATCCTGTTTTATCTAGCAAAATAAATCCAGATGAAGGTTCATTGCTTTCCAATATTTTATGAAATTCGGTTACGATACGTTCTTTACTAATAATAGCAATGCGTTCGTTATTTTTTTTAATAGCGTTAAGTGATGTTTCTTCAATCTTAAAACCTAATTGTGTTGCAAATCGTATAGCACGAAGCATCCGTAAAGGATCATCACTATAAGTTATGTCTGGATTTAAAGGTGTACGAATTATTTTATTATTAAGATCGGAAACACCATTAAAGGGATCCAATAATTCACCATAGGTATCTTTGTTTAAACTGAAAGCAAGAGCGTTAATAGTGAAATCGCGACGGTTTTGGTCGTCTTTTAAAGTGCCATTTTCCACAACAGGGTTTCTGCTATTTTCAGAATAGGATTCTTTCCTGGCACCAACAAATTCAATTTCTAAATCTTCAAACCTGAGCATTGCAGTGCCATAGGTTTTAAATATTTGAACTTTTGGCTCGTTAGGTAGGTTTTTTGACACTTGTTGTGCTAACTCAATACCACTACCAATGGCAACAATATCTATGTCTTTATGAATTCCTCTATTTAAAATATAGTCTCTAACAAAACCACCAATGACGTAGCTTTCTAAATCTAACTCACTAGCCGATTTTGATATAACTTTAAAAATAGTATGTTTTAATGCCTCTTTATAATTCATTCAATAAAGCTGTGTAAAGAAATGATGCAAATAAGGAACCATCACTGACTTTTTATTTTCTAATAATTTTAACCATTCCATCACCACTTAGTTTTATTATTGACGAGGCTTTGGTCGATTTTTTTTCGCGATCCAAATTTACAACATAGTCCACACCTTTTAAAATCCTTGGACTTATTTCTGAATAAGATTTTGGCGAAGGTTGGTCACTAATATTTGCTGAAGTAGAAACAATAGGTTTTTTAAACTTTTTTATAAGTTGATTGCAAAAATCGTGATTAACAATTCTAATGGCTAATGTATCATCTTCTGCTACTATATTTTTAGCAATATGTACGGGTTTATCGTAAATTATGGTGGTTGGTTTATTGGTGTATTTTAAAATATCGTAAGCTACTTCTGGTACGTCTTCAACATATTGATTTAACATGTTAAAATCACTCACCAAACAAATCATGGATTTAGACTCTTCTCGTTGTTTAAGCTTGTAAATACGTTTTATAGCATCATAATTTGTAGCATCGCATCCAATTCCCCAAATGGTATCGGTTGGGTATAATATAATGCCTCCTTTATTTAAAATCTGTACTGCTTTATTTACTTCTCCATCAATCATAAAAAAATAATCAAAAAAAACTTTGACGGCAAAGTTAACATTAGTTTTCTACTTTGTTTTAAAACTTTGTATTATTGCCAAATGATTAAGCACTTTAAAAAGGAGTATATACCTTATCAAGCTAAAATAGATACTTTTATCGATACGTTCAGTACCTCTGGGGAGTTATTGGGTGATGAGGTGAGAAATTCCATAAAACTGTTTGTACTAGATACTAAAACAGTAAATATAAAGTCCTTTAAAATTCCTAATATTTTTAATAAAATAGCTTATAAATTTTTAAGAAAAAGCAAAGCACAACGCTCTTTTGAATATGCCGAAAAATTAATAAATTTTGATATTGGAACACCGTATCCAATTGCTTATTACGAGTTTTCAAGTGGTTTGCTTTTTGGTAAAAGTTATTATATATGCGAACATATTAATTGCGATTTAACCTATCGTGAATTAATTAAGAATCTCGATTATCCCGATCATGAAAATATTTTAAGGGAGTTTACAAAGTTTACGTTTAAGCTTCATGAAAATCATGTGTACTTTTTAGACCATTCGCCTGGAAACACGCTTATTAAAAAAGATGGTAATGAGTATAAATTCTATTTAGTGGATTTAAATAGGATGCAATTTAAACCGTTGTCGTTTGAAGAGAGGATCAAAAATTTTGAACGTTTGACCATTCACAAGTCCATGGTTAAAATTATGAGTGAGGAATATGCTAAACTCATTGATAAACCTTACGAAGAAGTGTTTAATTTAATGTGGAAATTGACACAGGAATACCAACAAAAATTTCATCGTAAAAGAAAATTAAAAAAACAACTGAAGTTTTGGCGAAAATAACTATTACTTTCTATTTCTTCTTAACAACCAAAGCTTTACATAGCGCATAAAAATCACATAACCTTGCATATATCCAATGGTTAATCCAACCACACCATCTCTAAAACCACTTTGAACAATGTAATGTTTAAAAAATCCCCAAAAGGGTTTAATTACAAAGTGATAAGGTGTTAGTTTTCCAGTTCTTTTATCATAGTCATTGGCTTGCCATGAGGCATAACGGTTCATTTTTTCAACATAAGCGTCAAATGTCGTGTAAGTTTTATGATACAGCTTGTTTTTTAGCAAATCGACCTTACCAATTGCAATAATTTCGGCATGAACTTGTTTGTCTTCGTACTTGCATAAATCGCGTTTAAATAGTCTAATAACTTTATCGTTTTTCCAACCGCTAAATTTAACATGTTCGCCCATAAAATGGTTGTTTCTACCAATCCAATAGGCAACAATATCATTTTCAGGTTCGCTAAGAATTTCTATTATTTCCTGTTCAAGCTCTGGAGTTACTCGCTCATCTGCATCGACTAATAAAACCCATTCATATTTTGCTTGAGGAATGGCCCAATTTTTTTGGGAAGCAGAATATTGATATTCACGCCTAATGACTTTGGTGGCTAATTCTTGAGCCTTTTCAAAAGTGCCATCTGTACTAAAACTATCTACTACCAATATCTCATCGGCAAAATTCACCGAAGCGATAACAGCTTCAATATTATGAATTTCGTTTCCTGTAGGAATGATGGCAGTTAGCTTTTGCATAGGTGATAATTCTTGGTAAAAATAACTATTTTTGCATCTATCTTTAATTTTTCAATGGTAAAACCTAGTATTTCTGTAATAATCAGTACTTATAATTCTGAAGCATGGTTAGAAAAAGTGCTTTGGAGTTATGAAGCTCAAACGTTTAAGGATTTTGAAATAGTGATTGCCGATGATGGCTCGAAACAACCAACGTTTGATTTAATTGAAAAAATGAAAGCTTTGGTGCACTATAATATCATTCATGTTTGGCATGAAGATAATGGTTTTCAAAAAACCATTATCTTAAATAAGGCTATTCTTGCTTGTTCTGCTAATTATTTGTTGTTTACAGATGGCGATTGTATCGCTAGAAATGATTTTGTAGAAATGCATTTTAAATATCGAAAGCCAAAGCATTTTCTATCAGGAGGTTATTTTAAATTGCCAATGGCTATTTCAACCATTATTGAAAAAGAAACTATTTTAAGCCAGAAGTGCTTTGATTTAAGGTGGCTAAAGAGGCATGGGATTAAAACGTCTTTTAAGAACAACAAACTTAGTTCTGGGCCATTAAAGGCAAGGTTTTTAAATTTAATATCTCCTACTAATGCTAGTTGGAATGGACATAATGCATCTGGTTGGAAAGACGATATTGTGTCTGTAAATGGTTTTGATGAACGTATGCAATATGGAGGCGAAGATAGAGAACTTGGTGAACGCTTAGTTAACTTTGGGGTGAAGCCAATTAGAATTCGTTATAGCGCCATTTGCTTGCATTTGGATCATGCCAGAGGTTATGTAGATTCTAAAATGATTGAAAAAAACCAACAAATTAGAACGACCACAAAAAAAAAGAAGCTTACTAGAACGTCTTTTGGTATTGAAAAAGTATAAAATTATTTTAGTCTGTTGTTAATCCAGTTTAATATGTAATTTTGGGTTTTTTCATTTGCCATTTCCAAACTTTGAAAAGTCATAAATCGTTTTTTAGTGTTTTTAGAAAACCAAAACAATTTTAGTTTGACCACGAGGTAGTGCTTATACGACCTAAAATAAGTTAGCTGTGTATTCCTATTATAATTATATGTTTTGTTTTTAATTTCTAGATGCTCGGAGAGTGAAGAAACAATAAACTGGTCTTTATTTCTAAACCTATGTTTAACATTCTCTTTAAGAATATCATTTCCTTTAAAAAAAGTTTCTAAAGTAGATTTCCTAATGCAAACAGGCGTATGAAATCGCCTAACATACTTTTTTGTTCCAGCCAACTTAGCACTTGTTTGCTGAAATTTTTTGAACCCTATTGATTTTTTCTTTTCGGTCTTTCCCAAAATTGACAATACCTTATGATAATAGTTTCTAAGATGCCTATCTTCATGAAATTTTTCCCATTTACCCCTAATGATAGGATAATTGTTGATAAAGAAATCATTTGGAGTTGTTTTTCGCATTAAAAAGGTATCATCATTAAAAACGATAAAATGTTCGGATAACTCTGGAATTCTAAATAACATACAGCCAATCGAGCAGGAATTAAAACAAGGTAGGCAATCTTCAAACCCTTTAAAAATTACCTTGTGGTCAACTAAAAATAAATTTATTCCTGCTTTATCTGCTTGCAACTTTAAACTTGCAAAAAATTCAGGTGCTTGATTGTCGGTAACCAAATATATATTTCTAATAAAACCAGCATATTTAATTATGGATTTAATTGCAATATCTATTTCGCCAATAGAATTATAACGAACGCTGTTCTTTTTTTTGCTAAAATCTATTTTTATTTCAGAATACTTGTTTAGTTTTTCTTGCCATGATGTATCATTTCCATTAACCCAAGTTATCACTGCATCAATTTGCTTATTTAAAATTTTCTGTTTCATTTTATAGTTCTAAACAGCTACATCATATTCACGTAAAGCATCATTTAATGATGTTTTTTTGTTGGTACTTTCTTTACGCTTTCCAATAATTAAAGCACAAGGAACATTATAATTTCCCGAAGTGAATGTTTTAGTATAACTACCAGGAATAACAACAGATCGAGCTGGGACCACACCTTTTCTTTCCACAGGTTTGTCACCAGTAACATCAATTATTTTGGTACTCATAGTCAATACTACGTTAGCACCTAAAACGGCTTCAGTTTCAATGCGAACACCTTCAACAACAATACAGCGAGAACCAATAAATGCTCCATCTTCAATAATAACAGGAGCAGCCTGCAAAGGTTCTAAAACGCCTCCAATACCAACACCACCAGACAAATGCACATTTTTGCCAATTTGAGCACAACTACCAACTGTTGCCCAAGTATCTACCATGGTACCTGAATCTACATAAGCACCAATGTTTACATAACTTGGCATCATAATAACACCTTTAGATATGTAGGCACCATGTCTTGCAACAGCATGCGGAACGACTCTTATCCCTTTTTCAGCATAACCGGTTTTTAGTGGGATTTTATCGTGAAACTCCAATGGACCAGCTTCAATGGTTTCCATTTTTTGAATTGGAAAATATAATACAACCGCTTTTTTCACCCACTCGTTGACTTGCCAACCTCCTTTAACCGGTTCAGCTACTCGTAATTTACCTGTATCTAACAAGCTAATCACTTCTCTAATGGTAGTAATAGTTTTTTCTTCTTTTAGAAGTTCTCGATCCTCCCAAGCAGCTTCAATAGCCTTTTTTATTTGTTCCATTGTAGATATAAATTTCGACTACAAATATATAGCTATATATCTATTAAGACCAATAGGTAATTATTTTGAACATAAAATTGTGACTTTGTTAAATAGTTCGTGTCTTATAAACAGTATTGCAAAAATCATTAACCTTAAACTAATTAATTGCATACGATGTTTTGGTTGATATTTCTAGATTTTTTGTCAATTGAAAATTTAGAAAGCCTTGAATATTTTAAAAACTCCCTAAATTTTTAGGGAGTTTTTTATTTACCTTTGCTTGAGGAATTATTATGGGAAGAATTTTAGCTTTAGATTTTGGACAAAAACGCACAGGAGTTGCCATTACCGATGAATTACAAATCATTGCATCTGGCCTTACAACAATTGCAACAGTTGAGCTAATATCGTTTTTGAAAGAGTATGTTTCAAAAGAAAACATTGAGCTATTTCTTGTTGGCGAACCTAAACAAATGAATTATAAAGCATCTGAAAGTGAAGCAATTATTAAACCATTTTTAAAAAAGTTAGAAAAAGAGTTTCCCAATATTCAAATTAAACGAGTAGATGAGCGATTTACTTCTAAAATGGCTTTTCAAACCTTGATAGATAGTGGGCTAAAAAAAAGCAAGCGAAAAAATAAAGCTTTGGTAGATGAAATAAGCGCTACCATAATTTTACAAAGCTATTTATACAACCGGTAATTTTTTTTCTTAATTGATTAAACAAAAACATATTTTTTGTGCGAATTTTATAGTATATTTACTACTAATTAATTTCCATTAAATGAAACAGAACTATTTCTTAATTTTATTAATTACAGCCTTTAGTTTTAATAAAATAAATGCTCAATCATGCCCCGAAATTTCTTTTGTTGTTCCACTACCTACCGAAGAAGTGATTTTTGTGTTTGATAGTCCAGGACCCACTTGCGCCAGTAGGCCAGTTGCCATTGTAATTGATGGTAGTGCTTATGTAATTGGTAATTGTGACACGTATTCTTCTAGATATGTGCTCTCATCAGGTAGTGGTGTTATAGACCCAGATAATTATACAGTTACTTATGGTAGCTCATCATGTCAATATAACAGTGGCACACTGTTAGGAGCCGACGATGATTCTTTTATAAATAAGGCTTTAAAGCTATATCCAAATCCTGTAGTAAACACAAATAAATTAACTGCAAGCCTTACATTTAATGCTTCGGCACATATTTCAATATATACACTTACTGGAAAAAAGGTTATAGAAGATAAATTTGTTCAAGAAAAATCTAAGAAAATTGACATTTCAACTTTAGCCAATGGTATATATATCATGCAAATGAAGATTGAAAACATTTCAATTGCCAAAAAATTTGTGGTAAGTAATTAAGTTGTTCGATAATCGATTCAAGAGTTTTTTTAAAAAATAATTAGTGCCATATTGCGCCTTTTGACAGCCGCTCAAAATAGGCTAAAGTC
The DNA here is from genome assembly GCA_945788155.1 of uncultured Flavobacteriaceae bacterium. Taxonomy (GTDB): domain Bacteria; phylum Bacteroidota; class Bacteroidia; order Flavobacteriales; family Flavobacteriaceae; genus Pontimicrobium. The sequence goes on along the minus strand of CALZKX010000067.1, from coordinate 430 downwards.
GAAATACCCAACATACTTATGTTTAAAATCAATCAACTTACTATGTAAGCTACCTTTGTTCATTTAATAAATTACTGCGAAGGCAGGAATCTATTAGGTTTAATTCCCCTACTCTTGGGTCGGTATATATTATGTTTGCAAAGCAAACTCATATTAATACCTCGCATGTTTGCGTCGAGGTAATTTATTTCTTCTCATTTATACTTAGGAAGACAAATTGTAGTTCTTACTACTTTTTTAGACAGCCTCTTTGTTTTATAACCAATAAGTATTGTATTTTTGCAAAAATTTATAAACGAAAAGATGATTTTACCAATTATAGCATATGGCGATCCAGTACTAAGAAAAAAAGCAAAGGTTGTTTCAAAAGAACATCCTAAGCTAGAAGTACTTATTTCAAATATGTATGAAACCATGTATCAGGCATCTG
>CALZKX010000066.1 GCA_945788155.1 uncultured Flavobacteriaceae bacterium | reverse complement strand
TGTACTACCAATGCCATTACACCTATTTTAAAAGTAATAGAAGACTCATTTGGAGTTAAAAGTGGGCATCTGGAAACAATTCATGCCTATACCAACGATCAAAACTTAGTAGATAATTTCCATAAAAAATACCGACGAGGAAGAGCAGCAGCACTTAATATGGTGATTACCGAAACTGGTGCTGGAAGTGCAGTTGCCAAAGCCCTACCTAGTTTAGAAGGGAAACTTACCTCTAACGCTATTAGAGTTCCAGTACCAAATGGTTCTTTAGCCATTTTAAACCTTGAACTGGAAAATGCAACATCTGTCGATGGTATTAACTCTGTAATTAAAAAATATGCTTTAGAAGGCGATCTTGTTGAACAAATTAAATATGAATTAAGTGATGAGCTTGTATCTAGCGATATTGTTGGAAGCTCGGCACCTTCAATTTATGATAGCAAAGCCACTATTATTAGACCAGATGGTAAAAATGTGCTTTTATACATTTGGTACGATAACGAATATGGATACAGCCATCAAGTAATTAGACTTGCAAAGTACATAGCAAAAGTTAGACGTTTTACATACTATTAATATAACAAAACATCTATTTTTTTGTTATAATCGTATATATTTAAGCCTCACAAATTTGTGAGGCTTAAAAATTTAATTTTATCTTTACAAATAACCACACAAATCAACCATAAAAATGAAAGCACTAAAGTCTATCTTTTTAATTCTACTTATTTCTTTTGCATCTACACTTCAAGCTCAAGAAACACAATCAATAAATGAAGGCTCAATAGATGAGCAGTTTAAATTTTTGCTTAGAAAATCCGGTAACTTTAAAGGTACAAACGGACAATCGTACGAAGCAGTAAAGCGCAGCATGTTACTTACCTTGCAAGCACATACTATTGACTCCTTGAACAGCATTCAAGGAAAATTAAACACAACAAGAAATACAGTAACTGCACAACAAAAGGAAATAGACGAATTAAAAACCAACCTAGAAAAAACGCAAAACTCCTTAAATGCAACTAATGCCGAAAAAGACAGCATGTCTTTATTTGGTATGCAAATGAGCAAGACAAGCTATAATATTTTAATGTGGTCGATTATTGCAGGACTATTAGTATTATTTATAACTTTTGTTTTCAAATTTAAAAATAGTAATGCTGTTACAAAATCTGCAAAAAGTGCCTTAGCAGATGTTGAGAATGAATTTGAAGAACATAGACGTTCTGCCTTAGAACGTGAGCAAAAAGTAAGACGTCAATTGCAAGACGAATTAAACAAACAGAAAGGATAAATCCTTTAAAAAATAATTGCCACACTGCGTATTTCGAGTGGCATAAAAACCTGTAAATTGGTTGCTGAGCAATGTAGAAGTATCGCTTACAGATTTTTTTTGACTATGACTATTGTAAGAGCCACATTAAAACACCTTAATGATTTAGCACCTTTGTTTGATGGTTATCGTATATTTTACAAACAAGAATCCAACCTAGAAAAAGCACAAACCTTTTTAACCAATAGAATTAAAAACAATCAATCGGTTATTTACATTGCTTATTTAGATAACAAAGCAGTAGGATTTACACAATTATATCCCTTATTCTCTTCGGTATCAATGCAACCAATGTATTTGTTAAATGATTTGTTTGTTGACTCAAATTTTAGAAACAAAGGTGTTGGACAGCAACTTATTCAAGCAGCTAAAAATTTATGTATCGAAAAGCATTACAAAGGCTTAGCCATACAAACTGCTTTTGATAATCCTGCACAACATTTGTACGAACGGATTGGTTTTAAAAAAGACCCAGATTTGCATTTTTTTTGGACTAACGATAGCTTAAAGATTTAAAAACTGCAAACTGCTACTGCCTACTGAATACTTTTTTTCGCATCTTTGCATTATGCGAATAGACATTATAACCGTGTTACCAGAATTACTAACAAGTCCATTTGAAGCTTCTATTTTAAAACGTGCTATAGAAGCTGGCTTGGTAGAAGTCCACTTTCATAATTTACGTGATTACACTTCAGACAATTACAAATCCATAGACGATACACAATTTGGTGGAGGTGCAGGAATGGTCATGATGATAGAGCCTATAGATAAATGCATTTCAAAATTAAAAACTGAAAGAGATTATGACGAAACCATTTACATGACACCAGATGGCGAAACACTTAACCAAGGTATTGCCAATCAAATCTCATTAAAAGAAAACATTATTATATTATGTGGTCATTACAAAGGCGTAGACCAACGTGTAAGAGATATGTTTGTAACCAAAGAAATTTCTATTGGAGATTATGTATTATCTGGTGGTGAGTTAGGAGCTGCTGTGTTGTGCGATGCTATTATACGGTTAATTCCTGGTGTGCTAGGTAATGAAACATCTGCATTAACTGATAGCTTTCAGGATGATTTATTAGCGCCGCCAATTTACACCAAGCCAAGAGAGTATAAAGGCATGAAAGTTCCAGAAGTACTATTTAGCGGTAACTTTCCTGAAATAGAAAAATGGCGAGAAGAACAAGCCTACCAACGTACTAAAGACAGACGACCAGATTTACTTGAAGATTAAACCAAAAGAAAAATCTCAAATATCAAAATATCAAATCTCAAAACTGCCAGTGAACACTAAGTACTGCCAACTAAATACTGCCTACTGAGTACTTAATACTTTTTTTACTAATTAATTGTGCATTATCAATTATTAATTATCTTTGCACCCAATTTCGGGTCAACCTCTGGCGATAATCGTGAACGTTGTTTCGAATGAACCATTAAAAAAGATTAACATGGAATCTTTAGTGAAATTTGTACAAGACGAATTTGTAACAAGAAAAGACTTACCAGAATTTGGAGCTGGTGACACAATTACAGTATATTACGAAATTAAGGAAGGTAACAAAACACGTACCCAGT
>CALZKX010000065.1 GCA_945788155.1 uncultured Flavobacteriaceae bacterium | reverse complement strand
CCAAATTTTATTAAGGCAAAATGAATATTACAAGAGAAAATATCGATGCATTAAATGCAGTAGTCAAAGTTGATATTGAAAAAGGCGATTATGCCGATAAGGTAGAGAAAATTTTATCCGATTATCGTAAAACAGCAAACATCCCAGGATTTAGAAAAGGACACGTGCCAATGGGAATGGTTAAAAAGCAATATGGAAAAGCTGTATTGGTAGATGAGGTAAATAAATTGCTTCAAGATGCATTGCATAAATACTTAACCGAAGAGAAATTGGACGTTCTTGGCAATCCGTTGCCAAAAGCACAAGACGATTTAAATTGGGATGCCGATAATTTTTCATTTGAATTTGAACTAGGATTGACTCCAGAATTTGAAGTGAAACTTAAAGGAAAAAAAGCCATCACACATTACAATATTGTTGCTGATGATAAAATGATTGACGACCAAGTTGAAAACATGCAAAAACAATACGGTAAATTAATCTCTAAAAATGACGTTGGAGAGAATGACGAAATCACTGGAACTTTTGTAAATGAAGAGAAAGAAATTAATAATATTACAACCTTAACTCTAGATAAATTAAAAGGAAAGGTAAACACCAAAAAATTTATTGGCGCTAAAGTTGGTGACGTTATTGCCTTAAAAACAAAAGGGCTTTTTAATGATGACCATGATTTAATGAATCACTTAAAAGTATCGCATGATGCTGCACATGGATTGGCTATTGATGTCGATTTTACAATTACTGAAGTTAACTCCAGAGAACTTGCCGATTTAGACCAAGAGCTGTTCGATAAACTATTCGGCAAAGGCATTGTAACATCTGTAACCGAGTTAAGAGATAAGATTAAAGAAGATGCTGCAAAGCAATTTATACAACAATCGGATCAAAAACTTTTAAATGACGTAACAGAGTATTTAGTAGAAAACACAAAGTTTGATTTACCAGCTGAGTTTTTACAAAAATGGATACAAACAGCAGGAGAAGAACCTTTAGATGCAGCACAAGCTAAAGAGGAGTATGAAAAGTCTGAAAAAGCAATGCGTTACCAATTAATTGAAAGTAAGCTAATTATTGATAACAAGCTTCAAATTAACTTTGACGATCTAAAAGCTTATACCCACGAGATGATAAAAGGCCAAATGGCACAGTTTGGACAAATGAATCCATCTGAAAAAGAATTGGACGATATTTCAGCTAGAATACTGTCCAATCAAGATGAGGTAAAGCGTTTATCTGAGCAATTAACTAGTCAAAAACTATTAGCATTCTATAAAGAAAACACTAATCTTAAAACTAAAGAATTATCTTACGACAAATTTGTTAAAGAAGTTTACGGATCTTAGTTTTTTAAAAACTACTATATTTAGGCGTTGAGTTCTTTTGAATTCAACGCTTTTTTATTGTAATTGATTAAGATTTTTGATATAAAAGTTTAAAAAAGTTGAGATGAGAAAAAAAGGGTATGCAATATTTATAAGTATGTTAAACTTATATTATTTTATTTCTTGGTTGCTTATATTTTATAGTTTTGATAATCAAACCGATAGAAAAAATAATTTTTTAAAAGTTTGGCTTCTCTTTGATAATATAAATACATTAGATGTCATATTATCATTATTAACTGCTATTTCCCTAATTTTAATTATTAGAAAATCAAATCTAAACCGATTTATAGACATTATATGTTTGTTGATAAACGTATTGTTCTTATTATTTATGGTTTGGTCACATTTATAGTTTTTAAAAATTCACTATATTTATGCGTTGAATTCTTTTAGAGTTCAACGCTTTTTTTATCATCAATTATATCATTTAAAACAACTATGGATTACGGAAAAGAATTCGAAAAATTCGCTATAAAAGATCAAGGTATTAGCAGCACATACTACAATAAGATTATAAGTAGTATGTACCCAACCAATTTAACACCAAATATTATAGAAGAACGGCAAATGAACATTGCAATTTTTGACGTGTTTTCAAGATTAATGATGGATCGTATTATTTTTATGGGAACTGGCATTAATGACCAAGTAGCAAATATTATACAAGCACAACTATTGTTTTTAGAGAGTACAGATGCTTCAAAAGACATTCAAATATATATCAACTCTCCAGGAGGAAGCGTTTATGCAGGTTTAGGAATTTACGACACCATGCAGTTAATTAAGCCAGATGTGGCTACTATTTGTACTGGTATGGCAGCTTCAATGGGAGCTGTATTATTGTGCGCAGGCGAAAAAGGAAAGCGAAGTGGGTTAACACATTCGCGTGTAATGATTCATCAACCCTTAGGTGGTGCGCAAGGACAAGCAAGTGATATTGAAATTACAGCTCGTGAAATATTAATCCTTAAAGAGGAGTTATATAAAATTATAAGTAAACACTCAGGGCAAGAATACGACAAAGTATATGCCGATAGTGATCGTGATTACTGGATGAAATCGGATAAAGCTTTAGAATACGGAATGATTGACGAGATTTTATCTCGAAACTAAAATATTAATAAGCTCAACATTCAGATGAAAAAGTAAATTTCATTGATAAAAATTTTGAATTGGAATTTGGTTTTTGAATATTGGGATTTTAAAAAAAATTATGGCGAAAGAAGAATTAGAATGTTCGTTTTGCGGCAGAAAAAAATCAGAAACCAATTTATTGATTGCTGGCTTAGACGCACACATTTGTGATCGTTGCATCGAGCAAGCACATGGCATTGTTATTGAAGAGTCAAAACAAATCGATTCCGGTGATCTATCAGCCGAATTAATGCTGAGAAAACCTCAACAAATCAAAGCGTTTTTAGACGAATATATTATAGGTCAAGAGCACACTAAAAAAGTAATGTCTGTTGCTGTATATAATCACTACAAACGTTTATTGCAAACACCAACAGATGATGATATTGAAATTCAAAAATCAAATATCATGATGGTTGGCCAAACAGGAACAGGAAAAACCTTAATGGCAAAAACAATAGCTAAAATGCTAAATGTTCCTTTGGCAATTGTTGATGCTACTGTGTTAACCGAAGCTGGTTATGTTGGCGAAGATGTAGAAAGCATTTTAACGCGTTTACTGCAGGCAGCCGATTATAACCTTGAAAAAGCAGAAAGAGGCATTGTGTTTATTGATGAAATAGATAAAATTGCTCGTAAAAGCGACAACCCTTCTATAACCAGAGACGTTTCTGGCGAAGGTGTACAACAAGCACTTTTAAAGCTTTTAGAGGGAACAGTTGTTAATGTACCACCAAAAGGAGGTAGAAAGCATCCTGACCAAAAATTTATTGAAGTAAATACAGAGAATATATTGTTTATTGCTGGAGGTGCTTTTGATGGTATAGAGCGTCATATTTCTAAACGTTTAAATATGTCATCCATTGGTTATAAGGCCTCGCATGAGGGAGAAGTAATAGATAAGGATAACTTTTTGCAATACATTATTCCTAAGGATTTAAAAGACTTCGGGTTGATACCAGAAATAATTGGTCGTTTACCTGTACTAACATATATGAATCCCTTAGATGGTAAAACCCTTAGAGCTATTTTAACCGAACCAAAAAATGCTATTATAAAACAGTACAAAAAGCTATTTGAAATGGACAATATTGAATTATCCATTACCGAAGGAGCTTTAGAGTTTATTGTAGAAAAAGCAATTGAGTATAAATTGGGAGCTCGTGGGTTACGATCACTTTGCGAAGAAATTTTAACCGATGCCATGTTTAATTTGCCAAGTAGTGACGAAACTAAGTTAAATGTCACCAAAGCCTATGCTGAAGGAAAGCTTACTAAAACAAGACTTAAAAAGTTAAAGGCAGTTTCATAGTCAAGGTGTCATTTAAAAGGCAGTATTTTTAAAAACCAGAAAGAAGAAGATAAGATTGTAAATAAAGAAACCACTCTTCCAAAGCATCGGAATAGAGTGGTTTTTTCTTGGATTATAATTAATGTTTGCGGTAAACTTTTTTATGTCTTTTTCTTAATT
>CALZKX010000064.1 GCA_945788155.1 uncultured Flavobacteriaceae bacterium | reverse complement strand
TAAGTACAATTCCTTCTAAACCTCCATCAAATTCTACTAGCTCACCATATTGAGCGTTTGAAAGTCCATATGCACGTACAATACCATCACCAACAGTTAATACTGTTCCTACTTCGTCTAATGACGCTGTAGCTTCAAATCCTGCTAGTTGTTGTTTTAAGATTGCTGATACTTCAGCTGGTTTTACTTCTGCCATCTTTATTTAGATATTAGACGTTAGATATTAGATGATAGACATCTATATTCTAACTTATTTTTAGTTTAATGTAAATTCTCTTTTTAACTTATTTAATTTGTTGGCCACACTTGCGTTATATTGCTTGTCTCCAACACGTAAAATGAAACCGCCTAAAATGCTTTCATCTACTATGTTTTTAACTTCAACGTCTTTACCAGTAAGCTCTTTAGTTTTTGCTAAAACCTTTACTTTTAAATCACCTGTTAAAGGAATAGCGGTTGTTACTTGTGCAATTTGCACGCCTTTTAACTCATCATACAAACGGTTATAGCTAGTCGCTACATCATTTAAAAGTGCTAGTCTTCTGTTTGTAATAAGTGTGTCTATAATATTATTTGTCATTGCGTTTGAGCTCTTAAAAACATCAAGCAACACAGCTTTCTTATTTGATGATTTAATTACAGGACTTTGAAGCATGTTGCTTAAGTCTTTATTATTCGCAATAGTTTTAGTGATTAGCTTCATATCATTACTTACAACCTCAGCTATGTTTTGATCTGATGCTAAACTTAAAATCGCCTTTGCGTAACGTATTGCTGCTCTTGCTCCTGCCATATTCCTATCCTAAATCCTTTCCAAAGGAAAGGACTTCTTTTTGATTAATAATTAGTTTAATTTTGCTTCATCTAACATAGACTCCACTAATTCGAGTTGTTTGCCTTTATTAGATAATTCTTGACGCACTACTTTTTCTGCAATGTCTAATGATAAACCAGCTACATGATTTTTAAGTTCCGCCATCGCCGATTTCTTTTCACTTTCAATCGCTAATTGAGCTTGTTCTATCATTTTATTAGCTTGTACTTGAGCTTCTCCTTTAGCGTCTTCAATCAATTTTGATTTGATATCACGCGCTTCTTTAAGCAATGCTTCGCGCTCTGCACGAGCTTCTTTTAAGATACGCTCGTTATCCGCATTAAGGTTTTGCATTTCTAAGCGTGCTTTTTCAGCAGATGCCAAAGCTTCTTTAATCCCTTCTTCTCTATCGCTAACTGCACCAAGAATAGGTTTCCATGCAAACTTTTTTAAGATGACTACTAAAAAGATAAAGGTTATTATTGTCCAAAAGACCAATCCAAAACCAGGTGTTACTAAATCCATTTCTTTGTTGTTTATCAATTAATTTTAAATACAGAAGCAACCAACCGTTGCTTCTGTATTTAGTTTTACATTATTGGTTTTTACCCTTGTAATAAAGCAACAACAACACCAAAAAGTGCTACCGCTTCTACTAAGGCTGCTAAAATTAATGCTGAAGATTGAATCTTTCCGTGCATTTCTGGTTGACGCGCCATAGCTTCCATAGCTGATCCACCAATTTTACCAATACCAATACCAGCTCCAATAGCTGCTAAACCTGCTCCAAGAGCTGCAATTCCAGTAATAGTCATAGTTATAAAAATTAAATTAATTAATGATGTGCTTCTTCAGTTGCCATCCCAAAATAAAGGGCTGACAATACCGTAAATATATATGCTTGTATTGCTGTTACTATTATTTCAATAATTAGGATAAATAATGAAAATAGTATTGAAACCGGTGATATCCAAACCGTTTCAAAAATAAAAATCAAGGACATTAATGCCAATATTATTATATGGCCAGCGGTTATATTTGCGAACAATCGAATCATTAAAGACAATGGTTTTACAAACATGCCGATAATTTCAATTGGTGCTAAAAATAGTTTCATTGGCACAGGAACTCCTGGCATCCAGAAAATATGTTTCCAATAGTTTTTGTTTCCTTTTACTGTTGTTATAATAAAGGTGACCAACGCAAGTGTCATTGTAAAGGCTATATTACCACTTACGTTTGCGCCGTTAAAAATTGGGATTAACCCAAATATATTGTTAATCCAAATAAAGAAAAATACTGTTAACAAATAAGGCATGTATTTTTTGTATTTGTGTTCTCCTATCATTGGTCGTGCTATTTCATCCCTTACAAATAAAACCAAAGGCTCAATAAAACCTGCAATGCCTTTAGGAACGCCGTCTTTGGATTTTTTATAGCTTTTTGCTGTGGTTAAAAATATGAGCAAAATCAACGCTACTGAAACCCACATCATGAACACGTTTCTAGTGATTGAGAAGTTTAAGGGTTTTGTTGCATTTGTTGGGTGGTGCTCTTGGTCTAAAACAATAGCTGTTTCACCTTTATTTAGCTGGTATATTTTTTCGTGAAGTTTCACAAATTTGCCACCGTTTTTTTCAACAATAGTATTGCCAGAATCGTCGTGGTGGAATGCGCTAGACATAAAGGTTGTTAAGCCGTTGTCTGCCCATAAAATAACAGGTAACGGAATTGAGACGGGCTCATTGTTCCATTCGATTATTTCAAAACCATACGCATCTTTTACGTGATGTAAAATCATTTCTTTGGCATTGAACTCTTTGTCGTCTTTGTTCTCTGTATCTTCTGTTGCATATCCAGCAAATGATATTACTAAAAATAGTGCAGAAAATAATGCGTTTTTAAAGGTGTTTAATGTCATTCTGTGTCGCTTAAAAATACCTTGCTATAAATTCGGTGCAAATGTACATACATTATATTAATTGTCAAACAATAATTTAAGGATTATTTACTGCTTGGTTATTCAAGGAATCCAGCTTTTTGAATCCTTACTTTTTATAAAGAAATTTAACGACTGATAAGACTTCAAAAGCAAGAAAAACAAAGTAAGGAACAAAGAAGTTGGCTAAATCAACTCCTTTTTGTTCTGGTTTAGACAATATCCAAGGTAGTAAAAACACAAAGGTCAAAATCATTTTAATAAGCATTCCCAAGATAAACGTATTGAACACTTCGGTTTTACCGATAGAATCCCTGTAATTTATTAGGGTGTAAACAATAGCGACTGTAATAATATGAAACACATAAATTTGCCATAATGGGAAAAACAAAACAATATCTTTCGCAAAATGATAGATAAGGTAGCTATTAATTCCAAATAATAAAGCACTTAATGCAGTTAGTTGAATAAGAAAATTGACTTCTCTCTTTTTAAAAAGGTCGTTCATGTATTAATCGTCTTTTGAAGCTGCAATAATACGTCTTATTATGTAAACTAAAGACAGGATTACAGCCGATAATGAACCTATCGTTGTGTAGAGGTTGTGTTGGTTGGGGTACTTTTCATCTAGCTTATAACCAATAAAAGTTCCAACACCAATAATAGTAAGCATTTGAATGGCTAGTCCTGAAAATCGAGCGTAAGTATTAAGCTGACCTTTCGGTTTCTGGGCTTGATTTTCGTTGCTCACCTTTGTTAAGTTCTTTTACAGCGCCTTTCATGCTACAAACCGCATTGAATGTTGCTCCTGGTTCTACTGCAAGTTTACCAATTTCAACTTCGCCTTCAATAAATGCTGAAGATTTTAAAGACAGTACACCTGTGAGTTTCATTTTACCCGAAAAACGGCCTTCAAAATCGGCGTTGGTGCCCTCTAATGTACCATTAACAACGCCAGATTTACCAACAACTATTTTTCCTGGTGTTTTTATTGTGCCTTGAATGGCTCCATCTATCCTAAAGCCTCCTTCGCTCACTATGTCGCCAACAATTGTGGTGCCTTGAGCTATTCTGTTTTGTTGAGTTGAAGATTCTGTAGCGTCTCCTCTTCCTCTTTTACCATCTGAAAACATATTTTTTGCTATTAATTGTTTCTACTCTATAGAGATTTTAAATACGACTCTAGGTTTTTGTGTATTTGAACTATTTGATAATTATGAGATGAAATACCAAAATGTTCTCGATTGATATTTTGCTTTTTCTCCTTTAAAAACTCTCCTAATCCATTTGCAGCTTGAATACTTTTTAAACCATGAACCACTATAAAGATAGTGTTTTCATTATACATATCCTTAGAAGTACTTAATTCAAAATAGTCAATTTTAGTAATGGCTTCGTTTAGTTTGTTCATAAACTCCTCAATTTCTTCATCTTGAGCATCTATAAATTGATAGATTGCCTTGAATTGTTTAGAGGCCTCATTATTTTGAAATTCGTTCTTGGAAAGTAAGGGCATTACATTTTCCATCATATCTTCTGCCTTTTTCCCTTCGGGACTATTTGGGTAATTTAATGCAATGTAATTTATGGATTCGTTATAGCTTTCAAAGCCATATAACCGTGCTTTTGCCACTGCTTTTAAAAACTCAAACTTAGGTACTATTTTCTCGCCTTCAAATTGTGTTATGTAAGTATTACACTGCTCTATTACATTTGCGTATTCTTGGTTTTCAAACTTTTTATAGAGTGTTGCGTAAATGTTTTCCGGACTGTTTTCGTCTTCGCCAAGATCGGCATTGGGATTCATTAATATAGAAGCGTATCTTGAATCTGGATACTTTGCAATGATATCGTTTTTAGCTATGTCTGCCTCTCCATTAAGTCCTAATAATTCGTAAATTTTATACAAATTATATTTTGAAGGGAGTATTAAACGCTCTTCTGGATTACTTTTTAATAAAGCCAAAAGCTTGTCTTTGGCTAGATGGTATTCTTGAAATTTTTCTTTGTAAATGAGTCCTAATTGATAATAGGCGAAGTTTCTATCCTTAACTAAGCTATCAATTGCCTTTTGTTCAACAGGGATTTTTGAGGTGTAGAATTCTGGATTAAACAGCTCGTTTTCTTCTGCTTCAACCAGTGCATCTTGAGTATTTGCTTGAGTTGTGTTTCCGCTGCCTTTATTGGCCCATCTCCAATTGTCTTGAAGTTGACGCTCTCCCCAGTTTTGAAGGAATTCGTTTTTACCAAAAGCAACCGTTACTGGGTTGTAGAAATAAAAAGTAGAGGTGTTGTTTGTGTTCTCTCGTTGATTCGTATTTGCTTTGTTGTTTTTTGAGGTTTGCTGGGCTATTAGTTTGGCAGATTCTGCTTGCTCTTTAAGCGCTTCTGCCTTTTCTTTTAGTTTTGTGGTATATGTTGAAAAATATGCTAATCGTTCTTCGGCAGTCATATTGACCAAATTTAATATACTATCGTTTCTTACGGCAACATCTTCATAATAAATAACATCGTCTAAATTATCCCGTTTGCGCTTAATAGCTCGGAACAGTTTACTGTTTTCTTTTAAATTGAGCATTGTGCTATCGTAATATGCTCCTGCGTTTTTGTATTTGGTGTCATCAAAATTCATATTCCCTAAATTTTGATAACTTATTGCGTTTAAGAACTTGTCTTGAGAGCCTGTTTTAAGGGATTTATTATAATATTTTGCAGCAATTGTATCTGATTTGTTTACTTTATGATATTCGGCAATTTGATAGTATATCTTATCCAGGAAAGGTCTGTTTTCTCTGTTTTCTTCCATGTTGGTTAGCAGTTCCAAAAATTCAAGCTTATTGCCATTTTCAAAATCGAAGTTTTTCGCCTTTTCTATTTGTGCGCTAATCATATAGATTCGTGGTGTCTTTCTGTTTAATTCAATTACTTTATCAAAAGCATAGTTAGCACTGTCTGCTTTTTCTAAAGCATTGTATAATTGCCCTTGAATAAATTTATAGCGTCCTAGTTCGTCATTGCTTTTGGTGGCGTTTGATGCGATTTCCAATTGTGTTATCGCACTATCTAGTGATTGGGTGTTTATATATGCTTGGGCAAGTGTGGAGGTTGCATCGGCAAGGTCTTGTCCTTTTAATTCTTCTTGAAATAATAAGCGTTTTAAATTTGTGATTGCCAGTTCATCGTTTTCTAGGCGTAAATTGGTTTTTTCTCTCCAGATTCGAGCTTGGTTTATTTTATCGCTGGCAGGATATTTATACAAAATGTAGTTAAAGGCTTCCATGGAAGGCACAAAACGTTGGTCAAAATAGCGCGCTTTGCCCAAAAGTAAATATGCTTCGTCTATTTGAGGATTTTTTTCTTTGCCTTTAATATTCATTCCATGTTTTTGAATGGCTTTAATGGCTTTTTCTTCGGCTTTGGTAAAATTATCGTTTGTAGATTGTCCTGGTAATACTATCTCATCGGTAATGGTCATGCGTTCTATTGGCAAAATATTCCAATAGTTATCTTTATAATTGCTATTTAAATCTGCACGACCTTGTTCTAAAGCATTGTAACCATTATATAGTGTATTGTACTCTGTGGTTACAGCATGGAAATTTCTGTTAACGAAACTGTCTTTTTTACGAGAACATCCTGCAATGATAATAGCAGAAAGTAGAAGTATAGATTTGGATTTAAAAGATATCTTCAACATTGGTATGTTTAGTAATTGCATAACTAAATGCTGTGCATAATATTATGCAAAAACGTAAAAATAATCATCTTTTTTCTTTTAAACTGCAAAAATAGCCGACTTTTAGCCAAAATACTAGTTTGTGAAGTGTGCTTCAAGCTCTTTTAAGGTCGCCTCGCTAGTTTGTATATCTTTAACTATTTCGCCCTTCTCAAGTACAACAATGCGCTCACACACATCTGTAACATGCATTAAATCGTGGCTGGAAACTAAAACCGTAACACCTTGTTTTTCGGCTAAGTTTTTTAAAATCTGTTTTAGTCTAATTTGAGTTGTAGGGTCTAGGTTGGTGAGTTTTTTTGTTTAAAGAGCTATAACGAAAAGTGAAAACTCACCTTGTTTATTTAAAATTATTTGGATTTATTTCGGAAGGCAACCGTTATTGAATAAACTCTTTAAATTCTTTTACACGTTCTCTACTTACAATAATTTCTGAATCTGTATACGAATTTAAAACTAATTTTAAACGAGAATTTGTATAAGAAACTATGTCTTTTATAGCGTTTATGTTTACTATAAAAGTTCTGTTAACCCTAAAAAATTGTTCTGGGTTTAAATCAGATTCCAAACTAGTTAAAGAATAATTTAGAATATAGCTTAACGAATTAGTTTGTATATATGTAGCATTCTCAAAACTGTAAAAGCAATAGATATCTTTTGTCTCTATTATCTTAATTTTATTACCAACTTTTACGGTAAAAGATTCTTTGTAGTTTTCAATTTTATAGTTATTTATTAACTTTTTAAATTGCTCTAAATCAGTGTCTTTTTGATGTGTTTTTTTAGCCTTTTTTATCGCTTCTGCAAGTTTTACTTTATCAATAGGTTTTAGTAAATATGAAATACTATTATAATCAAATGCTTTGATGCTATAATGACTAAATGCAGTTGTAAAAATTATTTTTGATGTTATTCTTATTTGGTTAAAAATTTCAAAACACAATCCGTCTGAAAGTTGAATATCTAAAAAAATAAGGTTTGGTTGGTTGTTTTTTTGAAACCAAGTAATTGTTGATTTTATAGATTTTAAGGTGTCCATAACTTCAATATCAAAATCAATTAAAAACCGCTCTAGTCTTCTTGCTGATGGCAATTCATCTTCTATAATTAATGCTTTCATTAGGAAGCTTCTAAAATTGGTAATTCTATTATAAAACTTTTTTCTGTATCTTTAATAATAACTTTTTTATCTGTAAAAAAAGCAACTCTTTTTCTAATATTCTTGATTCCTTTTTTTGAGTTTGAAACGATATCTAATTTTGGGTTTTTGTTATTTTCAATAATTAAATAATTTTCTTTAGATGTTATTTTTATAAAAACAAAATGTTCTTCATTAATCTCATTATGCTTCACAACGTTTTCTAAAATTTGTTGCAAAATAGTTGAAACTACATATTTATCCTTTACTTTTTCTTCAATAAGAATTGAAAAATTTAATCCAACTTCAAATCTATTTTTTAATAATTCTAGATAACTTTCAGCAAATTTAATTTCATCTTTTACAAACACAACTTCTTGCTTTTCTTGTTCCAAAAAATATCTATAAATATGTGATAAATCTTCAGAATATTTAACAGCCTTACTTGGGTTTTCTTCTATTAAACTAGTTAAAACATTAAGATTGTTAAATAAAAAATGTGGGCTTAATTGATTCTTTAATTGCTGATAATTAAGTTGAGATTCTAAAGATTGTTGTTTAAGTATTGCTTTTTCTGAATCTATTATTTCCTTGTAAAATATAAAATGAACTCCTAAAACTATGACATAATAATATGGCAGTCTCAATAACGTGTAGGTTAAAACGTTTTCAATATTTATTGCATCCAATTCGTCATATTTACCTAAACAGAATAATAATACGATAATAAATATTAATGAATAAAAAACTATTAAATATACTTTCCTCTTATAATAATTTACATATACAAATCTTAAGATAATAAATGAACTAATAAAAAGTATTACTCCATTAATATATATAGTATCATTAATAAATACCAATGCCCCAAAATAGTCGCCATCAAAAATCAATGCAAAAACAAATCCATAAAAAACGGAGAAAATAATAAAAAAAAGTGTGGATTTTATCACTACCTTTTTAATTGGAAAGTCAACAAAATCTTGTTTATACTTATCAATATTATTTAAAAAATAAGTCATTAAAGAAATTGCAGAACAAATTACAGCAATAGCCAAAGAGAATCGTTTAAGAAAACTTGGAAAGATATTCATTAACAAGTAATTCCCTGAAAATGACAATAAAACTATTAAAATAAGTCCTTTATAATTCTTTTCTTTAATAAAAAAACCAATAAGAAAAGAATAAAAAAATATGATGAATAAATAAAAGAAGTCAGATTTTACTTCTTCAAATATATAATCTCTAAATAGTGAAATTAAAAGAAAAAAAACTGTAAAAATCACTCCAAATATTGATGATTTTAATAAAATTATATATGACTTTCTCAAAATTATATTTTATAATAGTATAGTTTGATGAATTTTAAATCAATTAATTGTGCTCAGTGTTCGTTTCTGGCATTAATTCAGCAAGTTTTTCATTCAATTTTTCTCCACGTAAATTTCTTGCTATGATTATACCATTTTTATCAATCAAAAAGTTGTCAGGAATTCCATTAATTCCATAAATTAATGAAGCTGAGTTATCTCTACCTTTTAAATCGCTAACTTGTTTCCAAGGTAATTCATCTTTCTCAATAGCCTTTAACCAACTTGATTTTTTTGTATCTTGAGACACTGCAAATATTTCAAAGCCTTTTTGGTTATATTTTTGAAAGGTTTTTACCAAATTAGGGTTTTCTTGTCTACAAGGTCCACAATTAGAAGACCAAAACTCTAACAGAACGATCTTATCATTAAAATCTGAAAGTTTTTCTATTTCCCCAATAGTGTTTTGCATTTCAAAGTCTACATATTTTTCTCCAATCTTTGGATCTTTATTCAGTTCAATATATTTTAAAATACTTTTTCCGTATTCTGAATTTTTATTTTCTATTGAGAACAAATCGAAAAGTTCTTTGGTTTTTTCTTTTCCCCAAGTTGTGGAATATACTGATAGTATATTTGCACTAACTATGCTTTTTGGATTGTTTTTTACAAATTCCATTTCTTTTTTTAATCTTTCATTTCTTGGAAGCATATCAGTTTCTCTGCTAAAAGATTGGCTTAAATTTTCAGATATAGAACCTGTAACATTTGCGTGCCTAAAATCGGTTTCAGTTCCATCAAATTCCATTCGATTATTTTCAAGCCATAAAAATCTGTAATGAGAAAAGTCTTTTGTTCGAAGTACTACTTGCAAAGGTGTTTTAGCTAATTTAGTTTGAAAACGAAAAGAATTATTCTCAACTTTTACAGAGTCAATTATTTTTTTCTCAGAAATCTTATCCAAATAAAGATAAGTTCCGTTTTCAATTCCATTTGTAGTTCCAATTAACAAAAATTCTTGTTTAGTTTTTTCACTGCAGGAAACGATAAATAATATTACCATTCCGAAAATAAAATTTTTCATAGTTTCTAGTTTTTATCAAAAATGAAACTTATCACAATGAATAAAAAAAGAAATATAGTGAATTGTAGTATTATATAAGTGGATTGTATAATCTACCCTTTTTAATCTTTAGTCGAGTTCAACCTATTATCCTAGATAGACAAAATATCTAGTGCTTTGAATAAAAACTAAACAACCTCTGTCCCAGAAAAATGAGCTTCAAGCTCTTTTAAGGTCGCCTCGCTAGTTTGTATATCTTTCACTATTTCTCCCTTCTCAAGTACAACAATACGCTCACACACATCTGTAACATGCATTAGATCGTGGCTGGAAACTAAAACCGTAACACCTTGTTTTTGGGCTAAGTTTTTTAAAATCTGTTTTAGTCTAATTTGAGTAGTTGGGTCTAGATTTGCAAAAGGTTCGTCTAATATAATCACTTCGGGATTGCCAATAAGCGCAGCTACAATGCCTGCTTTTTTCTGGTTTCCTTTGCTTAAATCTCTAAGGTACTTTTTCTTTCCTAGAATTTCATCATGGAAAAAATCTTCAAATTGTGCTAACAAGCTGTCCACATCAGATTTGTTTTGCCCACGTAATTCGCCTATAAAATAAAAGTATTCTTCGGCTGTTAAGTAGCCTATTAAGAAGCTTTCATCTATAAAAGACGATGTAAATGGTTTCCAATCTTCACTTTCATTAACTAAAATATTTTTGTTTTTAATATGTCCAGAGGTTGGTTGAATTAAATCTAATAACAAGCTAAAAAATGTTGTTTTCCCAGCGCCATTGTTTCCAACAAGACCAAAACTTTGTCCCTTTGGAATGTCGAGGTTTTCAATATTTAAAACTTTAATATTGTTATACGCTTTTGAAAGATTAGTTGTAGTTATCATAAGTTAATACG
>CALZKX010000063.1 GCA_945788155.1 uncultured Flavobacteriaceae bacterium | reverse complement strand
ATTGTGTATCACTAATCTAAATTTTAAGCAAAAATAGGAAATTGACCATTGACTTTATACATATTACCTAATTATAGGGTATCTTAACTTAAAAATTCGGAAGTAAAGAAAATCGCTGTATATTTGTTTAAAAATTTACTGAAATGAAAAAGACAATCCTACTTATAGTCTCAATCATAGCTTTTTACAGTTGCAATACAAAAGAAGAGTCCTTACCTCCTAACACTTATGAAATACAAGGCACCGCAAAAGGTGTTGTTAATGGACTTAGGGCTTATATACATTCTGATGAAAAAAATCGCCAAGTTACTATTGATACTGCAATCATCATGAACGAAGTGTTTACTTTTAGTGGAAAAGTTGCTATTCCATCTATTAAAACAATTACCATAAACAGTATTAATGGAAGTTTACCGTTTGTGCTAGAACCAGGAAGAACAGTTATAAATGTTAGAAAAGACAACTTATATTCCTCTCCTGTTTTAGGCTCAAAAAACAATGAAGATTGCAATTTATACAAGTCTGAATATAGTAAAATACCGAAAGCAATTAATGATTTAAACGTTGAATACAGAAATGTTTCTGACCAAGAATCTAAAAACATAATTATTGAAAAGGCAAGGAATTTAAACACCAAAATGGAAGAATTTGCAATGGAATTTATTGCCAATAACACAAGTTCGGCCTTCTCTCTTTTACTGTTAGAGACCCAAATCTCAAACTCTAATGTTAATCTAGAAAAATTAAAAAGCAACTATAGCGCTTTACAAAATGTTATAGATAAAAATGCAGCTTTTAAATCTATTGGTGCTAAAATAAAAAGTGAAATAAATATAATTGAAGCAAGTGCCAACTTAAACATTGGCAAAATTGCACCAAATTTTACAGCACCATCCATTGATGGAGAAATGATCTCGCTGTATGACATAAAAGGAAAAGCTACTATTGTTGAGTTTTGGGCATCATGGTGTGGTCCTTGTAGACGCGAAAATCCCAACATTGTGAAGGTTTACGAAAAATATAAAGATAAAGGATTGGTGATCATTGGTGTATCTTTGGATAAACCAGGACAAAAAGATAGATGGAGAAAAGCTATTGAAGACGACAATTTAAATTGGTACCATGTTGGGAGTTTACAATATTTTAACGATCCTGTAGCTAGAATGTATAATATAAGCTCTATTCCAGCTTCATTCATCCTTGATGAAGAAGGTAAGATTGTCGCAAAAAGACTACGTGGCAAGGCATTGGAAGACCAAATTTCTAAAATGCTGGATTAACAAAAACACCTTAAATTGTAAGTGTTTTTGTTTTATATCTTTCCTGTTTTTCTCATAACATATAAGATAACTATTGGTATAGCTAACAGAATTACCATAAGTGTATTCTCTGTAAATAACCATGAAGCCAAAATCAAGGTAATCACATAACCACCAATAGCACCACCAAAATGCGCATCGTGACCTATATTTCCGCTTCTCTTTTTCATACCATAAATAGAATATAATAAATAACCAATACCAAAAAGATATGCTGGAATTGGAATAGGAATAAAAATCATAAACAATTTCATATCTGGATTCAACAATATGGCTGCATATAAAACACCTGTAACAGCACCACTTGCACCTACTGCGCTATAATGATATTCGTTTTTATGAAAATAAAAAGAAAGCAAATTACCAACAATAAGGCTTCCAAAATAGACTAATAAAAAATTAACCGAACCTAAATAATATATGACTTCATCAGCAAAAAAATAGAGGGTAAACATATTAAAAAACAAGTGCATCTCATCTACGTGCAAAAACCCAGAACTAAGCATTCTTACTTGTTCACCACGTCGTATGCCTCCAATATTGAACTTATATTTTTCAAAGAACGAAAAGTCATTAAACCCTTTTAAAGAGACTAAAATATTAGCTCCTATAATAATAATTGTAATTAAATCTATTTTGCCCATATAGTATAAACGTAAAAAGCCAAAAGTACATGATTTTTTCTCATTTGAAAATTAACAAGAAGCAAATGAAAAAAAATTATAAATCAACGAAGTATTTACTAAAGCAAAACTAAAATTTGTACATTTTATTAAATAAAATTTAGTTTTTGAAGAAGAAATATAGCATATATTTGCCAAAACAATTAAGCATTTGCAATTTCTAGCATACATAATTATTTATCCCATTTTATGGATTATTTCTATACTACCATTTAGGCTTTTATATATGTTGTCTGATGGTGTTTATGTATTATTATACTATGTGATTGGCTATAGAAAAAAAGTAGTAAAATATAACCTTAAATTGGTATTCCCAGAAAAAAGCGAGCAAGAAATAAAACAAATTTCAAAAAAATTCTACCAACATTTTTGCGATATGATGTTTGAGGCTATTAAGTCTTTGACAATTTCTGAATCAAAAATGAAAAAGCGCTTTGTTTTTACTAATGTTGAAGAAATTCACAATTTAGAGAAAATCAACAAGAGCATTGTATTAATGAGCTCTCATTATGGTAGCTGGGAATGGATTTTTATTTTACAAAAACACATTAAACATAAAGGTTATGCTATATACAAGCCTTTAAAAAATAAACATTTTGACAAGCTTGTTAAAAATATCAGAGCAAAATACAACAGCTATTTAATTACAACAAAAGAAACAGTTCCAATATTAACTAAAGCCAAAAAAAATAATGAATTGACTATAAATGGTTTTTTATCTGATCAATCTCCAAAAGTTTCTAAAGCTTATCATTGGAATAACTTCATGGGAATTAAAGTTCCTGTGCATACTGGAGCAGAAATGCTTGCCAAGAAATTAGACATGTCTGTTGTCTTTTTTGGTGTAAAAAAAATAAAACGTGGTTACTACCAAACTACCTTTAAAACATTAGCCGTAAATCCAAGTGAATTTGAAAACTACGAAATTACAGATGCGTTTATTAAGCTAGTGGAACAACAAATTTACGAAGCTCCTGAATATTATTTATGGACACATAAACGCTGGAAGCACAAGAACAACGTTCCAGAGAAATTTCAATAAACAGCTTAAATATTCGCTATCTCTTTAATTTCACCCATTATTTTAAAAGCTAAACCATCTGCTTCTTGCTGCGATTTTGCTTCGGTATAAATTCTTATTATTGGCTCCGTGTTGCTTTTACGTAAATGCACCCAATTGTTTGGAAAATCTATTTTTACACCATCAATAGTGGTTATATTTTCATGTGAATACCGCTGCTCCATTTCTTTTAAAATACCATCCACATCCAACTCTGGTGTTAATTGTATTTTGTTCTTACTCATAAAATACGATGGATAAGTTTTACGCAACTCACTCACCATTATTTTCTTTTCTGCCAATAAGCTTAAAAACAAGGCTACACCAACCAAGGCATCTCTTCCATAATGCAATGCAGGATATATAATGCCACCATTACCTTCGCCACCAATAATGGCGTTGTTTTTTTTCATTAGCTCCACTACATTCACTTCTCCTACTGCACTTGCTTCATAAATTCCACCATGTGTTTGGGTCACATCACGAAGTGCACGTGTAGAACTCATATTACTTACCGTGTTCCCTGGTGTATTGCTCAACACATAATCGGCACAAGCAACCAAGGTATATTCTTCACCAAACATTTCTCCATCTTCACTCACAAAAGCCAACCTATCAACATCTGGATCGACCACAATGCCAAAATCGGCATGCTCCTTTACAACCATCTCCGACAAGTCCATCAAATGTTCTTTTAAAGGCTCTGGATTATGCGGAAAATGTCCTGTTGGGTCACAATACAATTTCACAGCATGCACGCCAAGTCTTTCCAACAGCAACGGAATTGCGATTCCACCAGTAGAATTCACTCCATCGACCACCACTTTAAGCTTAGCATTTTCAATCGCTTTTTTATTTACTAAAGGCATTTTCAACACTTCGTCAATATGTATATCGATATAGGCCTCGTTAATGGTAATTTTACCTAAGTTATCTACATCGCTAAAAATTATATTATTAGATTCAGCCAATCTTAAAATGTCTTCACCATCAGCACCATTTAAAAATTCGCCTTTATGGTTTAACAATTTAAGTGCATTCCACTGCTTTGGGTTATGGCTCGCAGTTAATATTATACCTCCATCGGCATGTTCCATGGGTACAGCCACCTCAACCGTTGGTGTGGTTGATAAGCCTAGATCAATTACATGAATTCCCATACCAACAAGCGTATTCATTACCAAATTCTGAACCATTTCACCAGAAATTCTCGCATCACGACCAACCACGACTCTATAATCTTTTTTATTGCGCTGTTGCTTGATCCACATACCATAGGCTGATGCAAATTTAACAGCATCAATAGGCGTTAAGTTCTCGCCAACTTTCCCTCCAATGGTTCCTCGAATTCCTGATATTGATTTTATAAGTGTCATAGTCCCTTTTAATTTTGAACAAATATAATATTTCAAAACCGTATTCCTCGTTACGAATTTGTAAATTCGACCAATGAATTTTTTAGCTCATATTTATCTTTCTGGCGATAGTGATTTAGTAACCATTGGCAATTTTATGGCAGATGGTATTAAAGGAAAAGATTATCGAAAATACAACAGAGAATTCCAAATTGGAATTTTACTGCATCGTGAAATTGACACCTTTACCGATGCGCATGAAACAGTTAGAAAAAGCACAAAACGGTTGCACGAAAAATACAGTCATTATTCTGGTGTCATTGTCGATATTTTATATGATCATTTTTTAGCTAAAAATTGGAGTAAATATTGCAATATTCCTCTAGATAAGTACGTTGAACATTTTTATGGTTCGCTAGAAGAACATTTTAATGTTTTACCATTACGCATAAAAAAAATGACGCCATATATGATTACTAATAATTGGTTGCTGAGTTATGCATCAATTGATGGAATTGCTAAAGTACTGGAAGGAATGAACAACCGAACTCATAATAGGTCTCAAATGAATTTAGCAGTTAACGAACTTGTAGAATTTTATGAAGAGTTTGAAATGGAATTCACCTCTTTTTTTAAAGAACTAATTGCTTTTTCAAAAGAAAAATTAGAGTTCTTATCTGCTCAAAAAGCTTTGTAATTAAAAATGTTTATAGAAGATCTCACTAGCCTTTTTAGTAAGCATGCCAATGCCAAAAACGCTTCTCACATGAAAGATTATATGAGAGGTAAATTTGAGTTTTATGGTATAAAAACTAAAGAGCGTCGTGTGCTTTTAAAACAGACCATTGAGCAAAACAAAGAAGAATTGGCTACCAATGTTCGTGAGCTTACCTTTAAATTATATGCATTACCTCAACGAGAATTACATCTTACAGCCAACGAAATTTTCGATAAGCAACTTCGCAAAAAATACTTAAAAAACGATATTGCTTTAGTAGAAAGATTACTCACTAAAAACTCCTGGTGGGACACGGTTGATTTTATCGCAAAACGGATTTTAGGCAACTACCTAACCATGTACCCAGAAATGGTCAAAAAAACCATTACTAGGTTTTCTAACGTAGATAATATGTGGCTAAATAGGAGCGCCATCATTTTTCAGTTGGGTTATAAACACAATACCAACGAAGAATTATTGTTT
>CALZKX010000062.1 GCA_945788155.1 uncultured Flavobacteriaceae bacterium | reverse complement strand
TGCCAATACGAAATTGGGGCATTGTTCTCAACCAGTTCTTAACAATCTATGAAAAAAGGGTCAGAATTTAAATAATAAAATCTAACCCAAGTTATTTTTAACTTACACAGTTTTTAGGATAGTGTCATTAATAAATATACTTACCACCAAACCTTCATTAGCCCTAATATTAAATACTGTTTGGTCATCAAAAATTAAGTATTGACCTTTGATGCCAACCAATGTACCAACATATTCATGAGATTTTACTAAATTTAAACTGGAAGGCTTTTTGGGATATTTAAGCACAGGAAACTCTAAATTGGTTTCCGAATTACTAGCAATATAATAATCTTTGGCTTCTTCGGGAATGTAATCTTTAAGACGCTCGCGCCAATGCACTAAGTTTTCATCTTCTCCCGACGCTTCGGGATCATTTTTTAGCATTTTTCTCCAGTTGGTCTTATCGGCAACATAATCTTTTAAAGCCACTTCGGTAATTCCTGCTAAATAACGATTTGGTACCTCAACAATTTCTATAGCTTCATGAGCGCCTTGGTCTATCCAACGTGTTGGTACTTGGGTTTTTCTGGTCACTCCAACTTTTACATTACTCGAATTGGCCAAATACACAACATGAGGCTGTAGTTGTACTTTTTTTTCATATTCCAGGTCTCGGTCTTCTTTATCTAAATGTGCTGTACTTAATTCAGGGCGCATAATCCAATCGGCAGCTTGCGGAATATCAAAAAAACAACTTTTACAAAACCCTTGTCTATAAATGGGTTTGTCTAAACCACAGTTAAGGCATTGATATTTTACAAAACTGATTTTTAGTGTTTTATTCAATAACTGATTCATATTTATAAAATCGGTTTCAAAAACTAAATAATACTGAATAGGACTAGTAAATTCAGTTTCCATTTTTGTTAACACACCTTGGTACTGCATAAAAAGATTTTTCCTATTTTAGACCTCGTAAAGATAACCAATATATGCCAATTCCTTTAGTTAATTCTATTGCTTCATGGTTTTTAAAAAAACGATTTCATCAAATTGAATTGTTTTTAAAATATCCTAATGAAGTTCAAGAAGAGTTGCTTTTTTCGCTTTTAGATACTGCCAAAGACACGCAAATAGGGCAACAATATGATTTTGTTTCCATAAAAAGTTATAAAACTTTTTCCGAGAGGATTCCTATTTCGACTTATGAAGATATACAGAATACCATTGAAGAATCACGACAAGGAAAGCAAAATATTTTTTGGCCAACACCTATAAAATGGTTTGCAAAATCCAGTGGAACAACTAATGCTAAAAGTAAGTTTATTCCTGTGAGTGTAGAGTCTTTGGAAGATTGCCACTATGCTGCAGGAAAAGATTTACTCTGTATGTATTTAAATAACAATGAAGAATCGCAACTCTTTACTGGCAAAAGTTTGCGTCTAGGTGGCAGTAAAGAATTGTACAAAGAAAACGGAACTGTGTTTGGAGATTTATCGGCTATTTTAATTGATAACATGCCTTTTTGGGCAGAGTTTAGCAGCACACCAAGTAGTAAAGTCTCATTAATGAGCGACTGGGAGTATAAAATGCAAGCTATTGTCGATGAAACAATTAACGAAAATGTAACAAGTTTAGCTGGAGTCCCTTCGTGGATGTTGGTCATGTTAAATAACGTTTTGGAAACAACTGGAAAACAGGATGTTTTTGATATTTGGCCTAATCTAGAAGTATATTTTCATGGAGGTGTGAGTTTTTTACCTTATATGGACCAGTACAAATCTATTTTACCACGAAAAGATTTTAAATATTACGAAATTTATAATGCGTCGGAAGGTTTTTTTGCCATTCAAGACCAAAATAATTCGAGCGAACTGTTGTTGATGCTTGACTATGGCATTTTTTACGAGTTTATAGATATGTCAACCTATGGAACTTCTCAAGAAAAAGTAATCCCTTTGAGCGAGGTTGCAAAAGATGTTAATTATGCAGTGGTAATTACCACTAATGCTGGTTTGTGGCGTTATAAAATTGGTGATACCATTAGGTTTACCTCACTAAATCCGTATCGAATTAAAGTGTCGGGCAGAACAAAGCATCATATAAATGTTTTTGGAGAGGAGCTTATCATAGAAAATGCCGAAGATGCTTTAAAAGACGTTTGTAAAAAAACCAATGCCGAAATTATTGATTATACTGCTGCGCCTATTTTTATGGAAGGCAAAGAAAAGGGTTCACATGAATGGCTTATTGAGTTTAAAACACCACCTAGCGACATTAATAATTTTAATAAACTGTTAGACAGCGCTTTAAAATCTTTAAACTCCGATTATGAAGCTAAACGCTATAACAACATCACACTTAATCAACCAAAAGTAAATATTGCAAGACCGCAATTGTTTTATGATTGGCTAAAAAAGAAAGATAAACTTGGAGGCCAACACAAAATTCCAAGGCTTTCAAATTCTAGGGATTATTTGGATGAGTTGTTGAAATTAAACCGCTAAATCCAGTTGCCCTTCATCGGTAAAAAAGGCGTTCTTTTTTCTTTAAACGAATATACACCTGTATTCATCTAAAAACAGAGACCGACTTTTTTTTCTTTCAATTATAATACTACTTTTAAACTGTAATTAAGAAAAAGACATAAAAAAGTTTACCGCAAACATTAATTATAATCCAAGAAAAAACCACTCTATTCCGATGCTTTGGAAGAGTGGTTTCTTTATTTACAATCTTATCTTCTTCTTTCTGGTTT
>CALZKX010000061.1 GCA_945788155.1 uncultured Flavobacteriaceae bacterium | reverse complement strand
TTTAAATACGCCATTGGCGAAATTATTCTAGTAGTTGCAGGAATTTTGATAGCATTACAGGTAAATAATTGGAATATAAAAAGAATAGAACGTCAAAGTGAAATTAAATATCTTACAAATATTAAACTCGATCTTCAAAAAGATCTGGTTACATTAAATGAGCAGATAGATGTTAGAATAAAAAAACAAAATGTAACAGAAAGTCTCATTTCACATATTAATGGCAATAATATTATTGAAGATTTGGATAAGCTTGCTAAAAATGTTTTTGCTACAATTAATGAAGAACGATTTACGCCAAATAATAGCACTTATAACGAATTGGCTAGTTCGGGAAATTTAAGCTTAATTGAAAACGACTCTATCAAACAGTTGCTCCTTGACTTAGAAGAGCTATACAAAACCAATAATTTCGCTATAGAACACGAAGCTTTTGAGTACAAAGAATACATCAATAAATCTTTATTCGCTTATGTGGATTTAGATAAGTTAAAGACAATTTATTATGAAGGAACATCCGTTGAATCACAAAATATAGATTTTGAGGACTTTAATGGTTTGTTAAATAGCTTAGAGTATAAAAATGGATTGGCGATATCTAATATTATATCAAAGGGTTTTATTCCAATGTATGAAAAAATTCAAGATAAGTCTACTACGATTATTAATATCATAAACAAAGAAATACAATCTAAAAATGATTAATTTCTTCAGAAAAACACAACACCTTTCCCCTCCTAGGAGGGGATTAAGGGGTGGGTTTAAAACATGAAACTATGATAAAGCTATTTAGAAAAACACGATATAACCTCATGAGTGAAAATAAAACATCAAAATACCTAAAATACGCCATTGGCGAAATAATCCTAGTGGTTATTGGTATTCTTATTGCTTTAAGTATTAACAATTGGAATGAGAAAAGTCAAAACAAACTAAAAGTAAACAGCCTTTTACAAAAAATTCAAAAAAACATAAAATCAGATTTATCCGAAATTAATGAAATAACAAATTTCTATGCAGCTAAAGATTCGTTAATGTTCTTGGCGCTTGGCAATAAACTCACCATTGAAGATTATCAAAATTCAAATGAATTACACAATCTGATATTTAACGCCAATCAAATCAATTTAAAAAATATTGGTTTTAATAATTTAATGCGAGTACAAGACATTATTCCGCCAGAATATGAAACAATACTTGAACAGCTATATCTACAATATAATGATCACTTTGTATATGCTCAAGATTCTGAAAATGAGCTTAAGGAAAACCTCACAAAATTTGGCGATATTTTATTTGAGAAATACGATTGGTATTCTTCCGAAGTGCCAAGTCATTTGAACACTGAACGTGTTGATTATTTTTTAAATAATGTGAGATACAAAGGCATGGTAAGAGAGTATCAAACAATTGCTATACATAATTATTTAAATTTTAATCAAAATTATGCAAAGGCAGCTTTAGATACTTATAATGCCATTAACAAAATATTGAATAAACACGATGAAGAATCAATAGGATTTAATGATTTAAAAACAAACCCAGAAATTACAGGAAAGTATCAAACAATTATAGGTGATGCGATTCAATTCATCACTAAAGATAACAGAAATTATATTGTAACTGAAGCTAAGGATTCGTTGGAGTGGCTTCACTATGCTCCCAACAAGTTCGCAGTAGGTGGTCAGTTTATTAGATTCGGTAAAGAAAAAGATAGCACAAACATATACGTTGGAGCTTACAAAAATGGTAGTAAGCCTTTTGCAACCAAAATTGAAAATGATTAAATTCTTCCGTCAAATACGCTACAAACTTATGAGTGAAAACAAAACAGGCAAGTATTTTAAATACGCTATTGGCGAAATTGTACTTGTGGTTATAGGTATTTTAATTGCTTTACAGATTAACACTTGGAATCAAGGACGATTGAGCAAAAAAATGGAGCATAATTACATTAATAGGCTCATTGAAGACTTGGTTGCAGATACAACAATGATTTCTAATCAAATTATGCAATCAAAGATTAGATTTGAATATGGAACTGCTCTAGACTCTATGATACGAATAGGTAATAGACAGCAAATCTCAGCCGTAGAAGTTATAGAAGCATCACAAAATATTGGTCGACTGTGGTTGCCTCAATATAATGCTAACACTTATAATGACCTTATTAATACAGGTAACTTTAGTATCATTTCAGACCCAGTAATTGCAGATGATATTAGAGGGCATTATACAAGCTTACCTTATTCATGGAATGATATATTTGACCAAAGAATGGAAGAACTTAGACGAATTATGGTTGAATTAATTCCCCTAAAATTTCATGTTGCAGTTATCGCACCCAAAAGTATGCCTGAAATCCCAAAACCTGAATCAGTTTTAAGCGAAGAAGAAGCAAATGCAATAGTAGAGAATATGATGGCATATCCTAAAATTGAATTTTATGTAAAGAATGTAACGCGAGGACATATTTTTCACATAGGTTTAATGGAGGATGTTAAAGAAGCAACCACTGTCCTAATAAATGATTTGAAAAATTACTAACTAAAAAAATATTATAAGTTTGCCAACTATAAATTAGTCCTGAACAAGAAAACAAGCAATGCAATTAAAACTTACCACCAAGTCTTTTAGGCTAACCCTAAAACATCCTTTCACCATTTCAAGGTCCACAAGAACTTTTCAAGATACTGTAGTGGTTTCAATTTCAGATGGAATTATCTCAGGTTATGGTGAAGCCATTCCGTATCCTTATTATGGTATAAATATCGAAATGATAGAAAAGTCTGTTTTAAAATCCAAAAACATTGTTGAAAATGCCTTTGGGATGCATCCAGACGACTTATGGAATCAACTAGAACCAAATCTTAAAGATGATTATTTTACACTCTGTGCAATT
The DNA here is from genome assembly GCA_945788155.1 of uncultured Flavobacteriaceae bacterium. Taxonomy (GTDB): domain Bacteria; phylum Bacteroidota; class Bacteroidia; order Flavobacteriales; family Flavobacteriaceae; genus Pontimicrobium. The sequence goes on along the minus strand of CALZKX010000061.1, from coordinate 1,859 downwards.
AATTGTGCGTATTGGGATTTTTATGCGAAATCGCAAAACAGAACAACAAGAAGCTATTTTAACGATAAAACAAAAACACCATTAAGCGATTACACCATTGGCATTGACTCCATCGATGTTATGAAGCAGAAAATTTTAGAAACACCATGGCCAATTTATAAAATTAAACTAGGAACAGAACATGATGTGGAAATAGTATCAGAACTTAGAAAAATAACTGATGCTATATTTAGAATTGACGCCAATTGCGCTTGGACAGTTGAAGAAACTTTACAGAATGCAATTCAACTAAAAGACCTTGGCGTAGAGTTTATTGAGCAACCACTTCATGCTGATGATTGGGAAGGTATGAAGCGTTTAAAAAAAGAATGTGTGTTGCCATTAATTGCCGATGAAAGTTGCCAGCGTTTTGAAGATGTCGAGAAATGTGCCGAAGGATTTGATGGAGTCAACATCAAACTCATGAAATGTGGAGGACTCACACCTGCTTTAAAAATGATTAAGAAAGCGCGAGAACTTAATTTAAAAGTTATGGCAGGTTGTATGGCAGAATCAACTGTTGGCATCTCAAATCTTGCTCAAATTGCGTCACTTTTAGATTATATTGATGCAGATGGTGCTATGCTATTAAAAAATGATACTGCACAAGGGATTAAACTTGACTTCGGAAAAATTGTTTTTCCAAACGAAAATGGTTCAGGTATAACGCTGCTTCAATAAGTCAAAAATCTGCTGAAATTTCATCAAAATTTTAATCCTATAAATTAAATAAAACCTTTCAGAGACATGATAGATAATTTTTCTTTATCAGAAAAGAGAAAAAAACATCAAAATCAATTTTAAGATGCTTTTTAAGCGATTTAAGCCATTTTTAAGAAATTAACAAATGTTAATAATTATAGTGTAAATGCAATAAAAACCTAAAAAAAGAGGTTTATTAATCGTATATTTGTATGTATTCAGAAGGATGCTTTTTTAGTGTCCTTTTTTTCTGAACAAATAAACATAATTAACACTATTAAATTATAATATGAGTCAAGAAAAAGAAGAGTTTAATAAACATAATTATTCGGCAGATAGTATTCAGGCACTCGAAGGTATGGAACACGTACGTATGCGTCCATCCATGTATATTGGCGATGTTGGTACAAGAGGTTTGCACCATTTGGTATATGAAGTAGTCGATAACTCCATAGATGAAGCTTTAGCTGGACATTGTGATAATATAACAGTAACAATTAACGAAGATAATTCTATCACTACCGAAGATGATGGTCGTGGTATTCCTGTAGATATACATAAAAAAGAAGGCGTGTCTGCATTGGAAGTTGTAATGACCAAAATTGGAGCAGGAGGTAAGTTTGATAAAGATTCTTATAAAGTATCTGGAGGACTTCATGGCGTTGGTGTAAGTTGTGTAAATGCCTTATCCGAACATTTAAAAGCAACCGTTTTTAGAGATGGTAAAATTTACGAGCAAGAGTATGCACGTGGTAAAGCCATGTATCCCGTTAAGCAAGTAGGCGAGACTGATAAAAGAGGAACCACAGTAACGTTTAGACCAGATTCTACGATATTCACGCTTACTCTAGAATATAGTTATGATACTTTGGCAAGTCGTTTGCTTGAATTGGCTTATTTGAATAAAGGGATTACCATTCATCTATTAGATAAGAGACATAAAAAAGATGATGGCGAATTCGAAGGGGAAACATTCCATTCCACAGAAGGCCTTAAAGAATTCATTCAATATTTAGATGCAACTCGTGAGCCTTTAATGAAAGATGTCATCGCCTTTGAAGGTGAAAAAAATGGTGTCCCAGTTGAGGTAGCTATGATATATAATACATCGTATGCCG
>CALZKX010000060.1 GCA_945788155.1 uncultured Flavobacteriaceae bacterium | reverse complement strand
TTATATCTATTCCATTATTATCCAAAAATGTAGCTTCGTTATTGCTTAATCCTCTTTCATAACGAAGGTCAATAGCAAACTTGTTAAAGTTAATTGCTGCGCCAAAGTTTAATCCAACTGAAAAATCGTTTTCAATACTGTTAATGGAAATGCCATCAAATCCATCATCCGAATCTAGAATGTACTGTAATGATGGTCCACCAAAAACACTAATTGGTCCTAAAATTTTTATACCAATTAATAAAGGCGCATCTATTTTTTTCATATTAAAATCGCCACTATCATAATCACTCTTTGTGGAAGTATAAACCAATTCTGGTCTAAAATAAAGTCTGTCCCCAAGTTTTCCATAAATACCTATATGGTAGCCAATATTTCTGCCTGGGTTTTCAGCATTTGTACCTATAGACTCAAAATAATTTCCATTAGCATTGTAGTTGAGACCTCCTTTAATTCCAAAAGAAGATCCGTTTTGTGCGAACGTAAATGTGCATGTGGTTGCTAGTGCTACTAGTAAAATTAGTTTTTTACTCACGAGATTTCCAATTTTCAAGAGTTTGTGATAGTTTTTTAAACTTTTCATAATATTCGTTTTTAGATTTGAATGTTTATTAATCAAAAACGTTGCCAAACAAATATTATTTCTTGTGATTAAATTAAATTACAAAAACAGAGGCTATCTGAAAAGTAATGAAGAACTCTAACTTGTCATTCGGAGTATAGACGAAGACTCATAAATATCAGTATGTTAATAGATATTTCTACTGCGCTCAATTTGACACTGAAAAGTAATTTTCAGACAGCCTTTAAGTATATATAAACTTATTTTCTTGCTATTACAGCTTTTGCCTTTTTAATAATAGCTGCACTATTGAGTTCGTATTTGTCCATTAACTGTGCAGGAGTTCCAGATTCCCCAAAAGTGTCATTTGTTGCTACAAACTCTTGAGGAGTAGGATGGTTTAAGGCTAAAACCCTAGAAACACTTTCACCCAAACCTCCAAGATAGTTGTGCTCTTCGGCAGTCACAATACAGCCAGTTTTTGCAATCGAAGCTAAAATAGCTTCTTCATCAAGAGGTTTTATGGTATGAATGTTAATCACTTCGGCAGAAATCCCTTGTTCATGTAGGATTTTTGAAGCTTCAAGAGCTTCCCATACCAAGTGCCCTGTCGCTACAATGGTAACGTCAGTTCCTTCAGTTAAATTTACAGCTTTTCCAATTTCAAATTTTTGATTTTCTGGAGTAAAAATTGGTACAGAAGGTCTCCCAAAACGTAAGTAAACTGGACCATTGTGTTTTGCAATGGCAAGGGTAGCTGCTTTTGTTTGGTTATAATCACAAGGATTAATAACGACCATTCCTGGTAGCATTTTCATTAGCCCAATATCTTCAAGAATTTGGTGAGTTGCACCATCTTCACCTAAAGTTAAACCTGCATGAGATGCACAAATTTTTACGTTTTTACCAGAATAAGCAATACATTGACGAATTTGGTCGTAAACACGACCTGTAGAAAAATTTGCAAATGTTCCTGTAAACGGAATTTTTCCACCAATCGTTAATCCAGCAGCTATTCCCATCATGTTTGCTTCGGCAATTCCTACTTGAAAGAATCTTTCAGGATTTTCTTCAATGAATTTATCCATTTTTAAAGACCCAACCAAATCGGCACATAATGCCACAACATTTGGGTTGGTTCTTCCTAATTCTGCTAAACCAGCTCCAAAACCAGAGCGTGTATCTTTTTTTTCTGTATATGTATAAGTTTTCATAAGCATCCCTAATCCCTTCTAAGGAGGGACTTTTCAAGGTTGTTTTTAATAGTTATATTTTCTCATCGTTTATGTTCTTCCCCTTTGGGGAAGTTAGATGGGGCTTTTAATAATCACCTAAGGTTTCTGGATTTTGATTTAATGCTGAAGCTAACTGCTCATCGTTAGGTGCTTTACCATGCCATGCGTGAGTATGCATCATAAAATCAACGCCATTACCCATCATTGTCTCTAACAAAACACAAACTGGTTTTCCTTGTCTAGTTTTAGATTTAGCTTCAGCCATTCCTTTTAAAATAGCTTCAATATCATTTCCTTCTTTAATTTCAACAACAATCCAATCGAAAGCTTCAAATTTAGCCTTTAAATCTCCCATGGCTAATACATCATCAGTTGCGCCATCAATTTGTTTTCCGTTTAAATCGACTGTGGAAATTAGATTATCAACCTTCTTCGCAGAAGCATACATAATGGCTTCCCAGTTTTGACCTTCCTGTAACTCGCCATCGCCATGTAAACTATAAATTAAATGATCGTCATTATTTAATTTTTTTGCTTGAGCTGCACCAATGGCAACAGACATACCTTGTCCAAGCGAACCAGAAGCAATTCTAATTCCTGGTAAGCCTTCGTGTGTGGTTGGATGACCTTGTAACCTAGAATTAATAAGCCTAAATGTGTTTAGCTCTTCAACTGGAAAGTATCCAGATCTAGCTAAAACGCTATAATACACAGGCGAAATATGACCGTTTGATAAGAAGAAAAGATCTTCGCCAATTCCATCCATATCAAATTCTTCATGTCTATCCATGATTTCATTGTATAGTGTTACAAAAAATTCAGCACATCCAAGTGAACCTCCTGGGTGTCCAGAATTCACTTTGTGTACCATCCTTAAAATATCTCTTCGAACCTGTATTGTTAAGTCTTTTAAATGTTGCGTATTTGGCATGTTAAGTTAGTTACATTTTTAAGGCGCAAAAATAGGTTTTTTTGAGGGTTTAAAAAAAGCGAAATGGTTTCTTTGTTAAAAAGCCATTGGTATTGTTAATAAGTTAATTTAATAACAATTATCACTGTTAGAAATTTGAGTTAATTATCTTTGCTCGTTGATAAATTAAG
>CALZKX010000059.1 GCA_945788155.1 uncultured Flavobacteriaceae bacterium | reverse complement strand
TGCCAATACGAAATTGGGGCATTGTTCTCAACCAGTTCTTAACAATCTATGAAAAAAGGGTCAGAATTTAAATAATAAAATCTAACCCAAGTTATTTTTAACTTACACAGTTTTTAGGATAGTGTCGATAAGTAATTAAGATTGTTTTATCATGGCAACATGTTGTATGTCGTCTTCAAGATACTCCTCTCCTATTTCCTTAAACCCTAAATTGTTATAGAACTTCTTTAAATAAGTTTGTGCCGACAGCTTTATTTTTGTTTCGTCAAAATAGTCTTTAACTGCTTTTATAGAAGCCTCCATAATATCATAACCATATTTATGTTTGCGTTCTTCTTTACTTACCACTACTCTACCTATACTAGCTTCTATAAAATAATCTCCTGGTTTAAATACTCTAGTATAAGCTACTATTTTATTATCTTTTTTACCAATTACATGAAGTGCTTTTTCGTCTTTTTCGTCTAGGTCTTGGTACACACAGTCTTGTTCAACCACAAATACTTCACTACGTAATTTAAGTAAATCATACAGCTCCTTAGTTGTAAGATTCTTAAAGGTTTTTGTTTCTATATTTAACATATCTCTTTGTCACACCGAGCGTAATCGAAGTGTTTTTTTAAATATTCTTGAGATTCTTGCTTTTGAAGGAATTGTTAATCCTGCACTATCACGTCTTTTTCCCCACACTTACCATACTCTGGTTGAATATTAATATGATTTATTTTAAATTTGTGATATAATACTTCTTCTACTTCTTTAAGAATTACATCAAACTCCGACAACGTAATATCTTTATTAAAATCTATATGCGCTTCTAAATGCGTTTCGGTTTCATTTAATTGCCAAACATGCACATGATGTACATTCTTAATGGTATTTAATTGCTGTAATTCGTCTATAATATTTTTAATGTGAATATTATCTGGTGTAAACAACATAAGTACTTTATATGAGTTTTTTAAAAGATCATACCCAACAAAAATTAAATATACGGCAATCATTAATGTTAATAAGCTATCCACCCAATAAACTTCATAAAATTTCATCACTAACCCACCAATTAACACAGCAATACTTGCTAACATGTCTGTAAACAAATGTAAATAGGCGCTTTTTAAATTCATGTTAATCGCTGAGTCTTTTTTAAGAAGAAGTACACTTAAACCGTTAGCTATAATACCTAGTAAAGACAACCAAATAACTAAACCTGATTCTATTTCTTGGGGATTTTGAAAACGCTTAATAGCTTCTATAATCAAAAAAATTGCAATCACTACTAAAGTAGCTGCATTCACAAAAGCAGCAAGAATTTCGACGCGTTTATAGCCAAATGTTTTTTGTAGTGAAGCATGCTTTTTCGAAAGCTTTGATGCTATATAGCTAATAAATAATGATATAACATCCGATAAATTATGAAGTGCATCACTTAATAAAGATAGACTTCCAGAAATTAGCCCACCTATTACCTGTGCTAGAGTTATTAATACATTTAAAAAAATGGAAATTAATAAGTTTCTACCTTGTAAATTTCCCTGATGGGAATGGTTATGAGAATGTGAGTGGCTCATTTTATGCCAATTTTAAATTGGTATTAGCAAGACGTGGTTGGAATTTTATTAATGCGGTTTTGGTGTCTTCCACCTTCAAACTCAGTATTTAAAAAGGTTTCTACCATTTGTAAAGCTTGAGGTATTGCTGTGTATCTAGCAGGAATACACAATACATTAGCATTATTGTGTTGTCTGGTTAGCTCAACTATTTCTTTGTTCCAACACAAACCTGCTCTTATATCTTGATATTTATTCGCTGTCATTGCTACACCATTAGCACTACCACAAATAAGGATGCCGTACTCTGAATATTTATTAACCACATCTTTAGCAACAGGATGTACAAAATCTGGATAATCCACGCTATCATCACTATCTGTTCCATAATTTATTACCTCTATTCCTTTAGATTCTAATAATTTAACTATAGCAAATTTATAATCGGTACCTGCATGATCATTTCCAATAGATATTTTCATAATTTTTTAAAATTTTTTCCGTGAAAACGGAAATATATTCTATGTTATACAAATAAGATAAACTTTGTTTAAAAAAGACGTGCTTTAATAATATTTATTCTTGCTATAAAATTACAAAATATAACAACAAGAGGAGTCTTAAAGTTGTTAGTTACTTTTTAATTAATTGTTAATATCTCATCGTTGTTTATTAAAACTTTTTGTTGTGTTATTCAATAATTTTTACAAGCAAAATATTAATTGAAACAACCAAACAAGTTAGTCATTTTTTCTGGTGAAGTTGTAAACTTAAGGTAGCTTACATACTAACATAAATTATTATAATACTTATTAAAAATAAATTGTTTAATTGAGTTATAAACCGCTGTTAATAGTAAAATTAAAACCTATGAATATTAATATTTTAGGTAATTTATAAGTTGTTAATAAAATGTTATTACTTATAAATCAAATTAAAATATAAAAAAGTTATAATTACTATTAACAAGCTATAATAATCACCATTTTTATTTTAAATTTTAAAAAAGAAATAGTTATTATTATATAAAATGTTCATAAGTGAAAACATGAAAACATTTCATTTAAATTTTTAGTGTTAGCTTTGTAAAAACTTAATACCTTCTCTTCGCTTTATATTAAGTTTAAAAATTAATACATTCCTTAACCTCTGGGAATAAGATATGACAAGTAAATAAATGAGAAAAAAGAGTAAAAAAAAATTACATAACCTAACCGAAAGTATTCACACGATATTAAGAGTTGACAGAAACAAAACTTTTAATTACAAACAAATAGCTGCGAAGCTTGGTGTAAACGATGCTAGTAGTAGAAATCAAATTATAAAAACCTTACTTCGTTTAAAAGCAAAGCAAGAGATTGAAGAAGTTGACAGAGGTAAATTTAAAGCTATTGTATCATCCGAATATTATACCGGAATTTTTGATGCCTCAGTAAGAGGATCTGGTTATGTAATATGTAAAGATTTTGAAGACGATATATTTGTGGCTTCTAATAATGTAAATAAAGCACTTCATGGTGACGAAGTAGAACTTTATGTTTATAAACGCAGAAAAAACGGTAAACTTGAAGGAGAAATTACACAAGTAATTAGTAGACATAAAACAGAATATGTTGGTGTAATTCAAATACATAAAAATTATGCTTTTGTAATTCCCGATAGTAATAAAATGTATGTGGATATTTTTGTACCACTTAACAAAACATTCAAAGCCGAAGATGGTGATAAAGTACTTGTTCAAATTGAAGATTGGCCTGCAAAAGCCGATTCTCCAATAGGTAAAGTTATTAAAATACTAGGTAAACCAGGTGAGCATAACACAGAAATTCATTCTATTTTAGCAGAGTATGGTTTACCTTATGAATTTCCTCACGACGTTGAAGAATATGCTAATAAATTAGATACGTCTATACAACCTAATGAAATAAAAAAACGTCGCGATATGCGTGATGTGTTAACCTTTACCATCGACCCAAAAGATGCTAAAGATTTTGATGATGCCTTATCATTTCAAGTACT
>CALZKX010000058.1 GCA_945788155.1 uncultured Flavobacteriaceae bacterium | reverse complement strand
GTTCCCATCCTAATTTAGATTCGCCAATAGAAATGCTTCTTGGAGCTGACATGCCATCTTGATTGGCAATCAACAATTCATAGCCATTTCCGCTTCTATCGGAAAACCAAGCCACTTCGTTTCCTTTGGGTGACCAAATAGGTGTTCTATCTGCAACGCCTGAACTTTCTGTCATATTCCTAGAATCACCATGTTCAATTGGAACTGTAAAAATTTCACCTCTAGATTCCATGATGGCACGTTTTCCTGTTGGTGATAAAGAAGCAGAACGGGTTGAGCGGCTTACATCTTCCCATTTTGTATTTGCCCAAGGAAAATCGCCAACTACTTCAATATTAAGTTGTTTTATTGTATTTGTGTCAAGTTTTAATGTATGTAAATAACCATCACGCTCAAAAACGAGTGCGTTTTCATAACCAGATAACGATTTTACATCAGAGCCTTTAAAAGTTGTTACTTGTTTTAACTCGGAAGTTTTGTTGTTGAAAGACCAAATATTGGCAACAAAATCTCTGTCAGAAAGAAAATAAATATGATCTCCTAACCAAATTGGTTTTATATCAGTAGTTTTATTGTTTGGGAGTAATGTTTCTTGTGAATTATTCAAATTTAAAATTACTAAAGGTGTGTTTTGACCACCTCTGTAAGCTCGCCATTCTTCATCCCAGCGACTCATTCTATCAATAACTATGTGTTTACCATCTTTGGAATATGAACCAGATGTACTCCATTGATTCGTTACCAATGTTGATGGACCACCTTTTACTGGAACCGTCCATAATCTATTGAAGCTGCTAGGAGCAACATCGCGACTAGAAGCATATAAAACATGTTTACCATCATTTGTCCAACCACGAACTTGCGCACCATTTGGATGCCAAGTAAGCCGCATTGCATCACCTCCTTCAACCGAAACAACATAAACCGCATTGGAGCCAAAACGATTAGAGGTAAAGGCTATCCATTTTCCATCTGGTGAAAAATGAGGGTCACTTTCTATTGAAGCTGTACTCGTTATTCTTTTTACATTCGTTCCGTTAATATCTGCAATCCAAACATCGCTTCCATAAGTATAAGTAATTTGTGAGTCGTTAATATCAGGTTGACGTAATAGCCTTGTGCCTTGCGAAAAGGTTGAAATGCTAAATAAGAGAATGAAAAGCTTTAATATATACTTCATGATTGTATTGTTTTATTATTTAAAATTGTTTTAGTTTTTATATTTTTCAAACCAAGCTAAAATACTCGCTATTTTTGCTATTAAATTACTGGGTTTGTTAGCAATACCATGTGATGCTCCTGGAATACGTACCATAGCAGTTTCTACGCCTTCTAGTTTTAAGGCCGCATAAAATTGTTCCGATTCGGCAATTGGTGTTCGGTAATCTTCTTCACCTGTTAAAAGCATGGTTGGAGTTGTAACATTTCCAACGTAAGATAAAGGTGAACGTTTTAAATAGTTGGTTGGATCTTCCCAAGGCTTGTTTGGAAACCAATATTTGTAAAAGAAAGGTGTACCATCTGCATACAATACAAAACTATACCAATTAATTACTGGTTTAGCCACTACTGCTGCTTTAAATCTATTGGTTTTACCTACTATCCAAGCGGTTAAAACACCACCACCACTTCCACCAGTAACAAATAGGTTTTTCTCGTCTATATAACCTTTATTTATTACAGCATCAACACCAGACATTAAATCGTGATAATCATTATTTGGGTAATCATGATGAATTAAATTTCCAAATTCTTGGCCATAGCTTGTGCTTCCTCTAGGATTTGTATAAAGTACCACATATCCAGCTGCTGCAAAAGCTTGTATTTCTGCCGAATAAACCGAACCATAACTCGCAAATGGACCACCATGAATTTCTAAAATAAAAGGGTACTTTTTATTTGGATCAAAATTTGGAGGTGTTACAATCCATCCTTGGATATCACGTTGGTCGTGAGATGATTTCCACCAAATTTCTTCTACATTTCCTAAGTTTCTGAAAGAAAACAAATCATCATTTACTGCTGTTAATCGTTTTGTTGATTTGCCATCAGTAACACCTAAATCTGCTGGATGATTTGTTCCGCCAAGAGTATAGGCAAACTTAGCGTTATTTGACACAGAATATGATGCAGCATTGTAAGGGCGTCCTAAAGATAAGCCACCAAGAGATTCTGTAATAGTCGAAACTTTTCCATTTAATGTGATATGACCAATTTTTGTATCTCCCTTGTCGTCATACTGGAAGTAAATTCCGTTGCCTTTATTGTCCCAATTAATGTTAACAATATCTCTATCAAAATCTTTAGAAATTAATTTAGAATTACTGCCATCACTGTTCATAACATACAATTTAGTTACTTGATAACCTTGATAGCTGTCGTCATATCCTATATAGGCTATTTTAAAACCATTAGGTGATAAACTTGGACCTTGATCTGGGCCATATCTTTTGGTAAGTGTTTTAATTTTTCCCGACCCAATGATAATTTGATGAATTTCACTGTCATTCGGTTCTAATTCTTCATCTTTATGAAAATTAGCACTAAAGTATAAATTCTTGTCATCTTTAGACCAAATTGGTGCACCATGGTCAAATTCAGAAAAAGTCAATTGCCTAGGCGAACCTCCATCAGTCGATAAGGTAAATAGTTGCATGTTACCAGGTTTTAGGTAGCCTTGTCCATCGCCTCTATAATTCATGTCATCTATATAAGTTGGTGGTGTGTTCCATTTGGCACCTTCAGGTTTTGCTGGCATTTTAACAATGGATGCTTTT
>CALZKX010000057.1 GCA_945788155.1 uncultured Flavobacteriaceae bacterium | reverse complement strand
TCTTGTCCAGGTTGCCAACCAAAAACTTGCTGAAAAATTTGATTGGCATTTTGAAGCGTTACTTTCTCACCATTTATTTCTTTAATAACATCGTTGGCTTTCACACCTTGCTCAGCCCAAAAACTATTTTGTTCGGCTAAATTTGTAAAAAAGATTGTGCCTTTTTGCCCATCACCAGATACAATGGGAGTTCCTCCAATTATTATGTAGTTGGCTTTAACCTTAGATTCTAAAATCTGCAAACCAACTTTTTTAAAGTATGTAGTATAATCTATTGGTGTATTACCTGTAACATGTGTGTCAAAAAATTCACGTAACGTTGGGTAGGTCATTGCCACTATTTCATCAATTATCTTATCATCTTCAAAAGGTTTGTTTTTACCATATTTTAACGATAGCTCTTTCATTAATGATAAAATACCTCTGTTACCATTGCTTCCTTCTCGCATTAAAATATCAATGCTCATACCAATTAAAGCCCCTTTTAGATATACATTATAGTATTGACTTGCATACGGTTCGTCCAAAACATTTTCACTCATTTCAGTAAAACTCATCGTGTCATTCAAGCCTTTGGATGTTTGAATTTTACCCATTATTTTTTCATAAAATTCATCATTAGTAACTAAGCCTTGATGTACCTGAAATAAACTTGCAAAATATTCGGTTACACCTTCATACATCCACAAATGTTTTGAAAATGTAGGGTTATTATAATCGAAATAATGCACATCTTCAGAGTGTACACTCAAAGGTGTTACAATATGAAAAAACTCATGTGACACAATATCTACCATTTGTTTTGCTAATGCTGTTTCTGGCATAGATTCAGGCATTACCACAACCGTTGATGTGTGGTGTTCTAATGCGCCAAAACCTTTTGGAGAGTTTTCTTTGCCTTCAGATAAATACACATATATATCGTATCTAGAAGTTGTATTAACATCACCCAAATAAGCTTTTTGCCCTTGCATCATCTTGTACATTGTTTCTTTTAAAGAGGCAGCAGAATGTACCTCATTTGGAGAATACACACTTAAAACAATTTTAATATCACCAACCATAAACTCTTCAACATCCAATTTTCCGTACATCATTGGGTTATCGGTAATATCGAAATATCTAGGTGCCAAATAACTCGAGGTTATCGAGTTTCCGTCCTTACTTGTGGTGTTAGCAACCTGTTGCAAGGCTGAAGTACGTACAAAATCGGCAGGAGCTGTTACATCCAATGTGTATTGATTATTTTTTAACGAATCAAAATACCCAATAAAACCATGAAGGTTTAAAACGTAATTATCTGGTTCAATATTTGTGCCTGATGGCGAAAATGGAGTGTCACCTCCTATACCTCCAGACGTTTCAACATCAAACGTATCGTTTACATAATAGGTAACATAGTCTAATTTGGTAGCATCACTAATAACCCAAGTGTTAGTATCGCTTTTGCTAGTTGTTAATTCTTTTCCATCATAATCAATAGCCTTAAAATCATCCACATATTTTCCAAAATCACTAACTGCATAGGTGCCTTGAACTACTTTTGGCAATTTGTATGTTACGGTTTCAACAGTAAACCTTCCTGGGTTTATAGTTACTGGTGCTTTATCTTCAACTACTTTTGTGAGATCTATTTTAGTAACTATAGCATTACTAATTGCTAAATCGTTTGTTTTTTTAGCAGATCCACAAGCAAGTATTAATCCGCAAACACTTAAAATTAACGTGATTTTTTTCATATTTGTTTTTTTAGAGTTGAGCAAAAATAATATTCCATTTTTTTATTTGATGCTAAATACGTGTTAATTTGTGCTCATAACATAATTAATATCTTCGCATCATGCAATTACCATTAATAAGTATTCTAATTCCTTTTAAAAACACATCTAATTATTTAAACGAATGTATAGACTCAATTATTGATCAAACATTCACAAATTGGGAATTGTTAATAGTAGATGATAGCTCTACAGATGATAGTTTCGATATCGTATCAAAATATTCTAAAGAAGACAAAAGAATAAAACTATTTAAAAATAATGGTTCAGGAATCATAGAAGCGTTACGTTTAGCTTTTAAACATAGCTCAGGTACGTTTATTACAAGAATGGACAGTGACGATATCATGACTACAAACAAATTGGAAGTGATGGTAAATTCATTGCAAAAGTATGGCAAAGGTCACATCGCTATTGGCTTGGTGCACTATTTTTCGAAAGAAGGTATTAGCGAAGGTTTCTCAAACTATGAACAATGGCTTAATAAGCTAACTAGAAAAGGAGAAAATTACTCCGAAATATATAAAGAATGTGTCATTCCATCACCTTGCTGGATGACCTCTAAAGAAGATCTTATTAAATGCGAAGCTTTTAAACCAAACCGTTATCCCGAAGATTACGATTTAGCGTTTCGGTTCTACAAATATGGCCTAACATGTATTAAGAGTAATGACATGTTGCACCATTGGAGAGATTACCCAATTAGAACATCCAGGACACATGAGCATTATGCGCAAAATCATTTTATCGAGTTAAAATTACATTATTTTCTAGAGTTGAATTATGACAACTCCAGACCATTAACTATTTGGGGAGCAGGACTTAAAGGAAAAACAGTTGCTAAAGCATTAGTAGAAAAAAACATCCCTTTTTATTGGATTTGCGATAATCCAAAAAAAATAAACAAACATATTTATAACCAACAACTTAAAGAGTTTAAGTATTTAGAGCACTTAAACAATCCGCAAAGTATTATTACTGTTGCAAATACCGAAGCGCAAAAAGAAATAAAATTGTATTTACACAACCAAAATATGAAAACGATGGAAGATTATTTTTTCTTTTGTTAAACGTTAAAATTGTTAGAATGCACCATAGCAATTCACAATTCATTTTCTATCTTTACCCTAATAAATAACACTTACGAATGCAGTTTAAGCACCCCGAAATTCTATACTTTTTATTTTTACTGCTCATTCCCATAATTATTCATCTTTTTCAATTACGCCGTTTTGAAAAAGTACCATTTACCAATGTACAGTTTTTAAAAAACGTTAGTATACAAACACGAAAAAGCTCACAACTTAAAAAATGGCTTACCCTTATTACAAGACTATTGCTTTTTGCAGCCATAATTTTTGCCTTTGCACAGCCCTTTTTTTCTGATTCTAAAGCGTTAAATGTAAAAACTGAAACCGTTGTGTATTTAGATAATTCTTTTAGTATGCAAGCAAAAGGAAGTAAAGGAGAGTTGCTTAAACGGAGTGTCCAGGACATTATAAATGCTCTTGACAATACTGATGAAATCACCCTATTTACAAACGATAACACGTTTATAAAAGCCACCCGAAAAATACTGTCTAAAGAGTTGTTGCAACTTAATTATTCTCCAAACCAGTTAGGTTATGACGCCGTAATGCTTAAAGGAGAAAAATTGTTTACTCAAGATGAAACTTCTGCAAAAAACCTTGTGTTACTATCAGATTTTCAAACAAATAATTCAATGCTTAGCGATAACAAAAATGAGCTGTACACATTAAATTTGGTGCAATTACAAGCAGTATCTAATAAAAACATGAGTATTGATAGTGTTTATATTTCTAAAGAAACACCTTCAAATTTTGAGCTTATTGCAAACATTTCAGGTATCGATAGTACCAACAACATATCAGTTGCCTTATTTAATGATGATTTATTATTAGCAAAATCTGCTGTAAACAATTCTAAAAAAGCCTCGTTTACGCTGCCCACGAATACTGTTATTAATGGAAAAGTTGCTATAGAAGATGCTGGTTTAAATTTTGACAATGTATTATATTTCAATATCAATAACAGAGAAAAAATAAATGTGCTTACTGTAAATCCTTCTGAAAACAATTATCTGAAACGCATTTTTACCGAGAATGAATTCACCTATAAAGAAACTGCTTTAGACCAATTGAATTATAACGAGATAGTCGATCAAAACTTGGTTGTTTTAAATGAGCTGGATAACATACCTGTATCATTAATAAACTCATTAAATAGTTTCAAGACCAATGGCGGAAATATATTAATTATTCCTTCAGATAATATTTCTTTAAATTCTTATAATCAATTGTTTAATTATAATTCAAAAATCAATACTATTGAAAAAAAGATAACAAGCATTAATTATTCCCATCCATTATTAGATCAAGTTTTTGACAAGCAAATAAGTAACTTTCAGTATCCAAAAGTTAATAGTTTTTACGAGTTAGGTTCTGGCTCGAGTATTCTTAAGTTTGAAGATGGAAAACCTTTTTTAAACCAGCAAGGTGTGGTTTTTGCTTTTGCATCTGCTTTAAATACTGCTAATTCAAATTTTATAAATTCCCCACTCGTTGTTCCAGTAATTTACAATATTGGAAAACATAGTTTAAAATTACCAAAACTTTACTATACCATTGGTCAAGAAAATAGCATTGATGTCAATACAATGCTTCAGCAAGATGCTATCTTAAAATTAAAATCCGATAGTGAAGAAATAATCCCTCAACAAAGGTCGTATAGTAACAAAGTAAGTGTTTTTACCACAGATTTGCCAACTATTGCTGGCATTTACAGCCTTAATAATGGTGGCAAAACATTAAAAAAAGTAAGCTATAATTACAATAGAAATGAAAGTTATGCCCAATACATGGATTTATTAAAAATTAAAAACGCTACTGTATCCAATTCAATAGGCCAATTGTTCACTTCCATAAAAAATAAATCAAATATCAATGAGCTATGGAAATGGTTTACTATTTTTGCATTAGTCTTATTAGTAATAGAGATGCTCATATTAAAATATTTTAAATGAACGCACTTATAAAATCTGCTACAATACTAGATTCCAAAAGCGATTTTCACAATCAGACCTTAGATATTTTAATTGAAAAAGGAATTATTATCAATATTTCCAAACGCATTAAAAACCCCAATAATTATAAAGAAATCCAACTAGATAATTTGCACATTTCTCAAGGATGGTTTGATAGTAGTGTCTGTTTTGGTGAACCTGGATTTGAAGAAAGAGAGACTATCATTAACGGTCTTAAAACTGCCGCAAAATCTGGCTATACAAGTGTGGCCTTAAATGCTAATACGAATCCTGTACTAGATACCAATTCAGATATTTCTTTTGTTAAGACTATGGCACAAAACAATGCTGTGTCCTTATATCCTATTGGAGCTTTAACCAAAAATAGTCAAGGTAAAGATTTAGCTGAATTATTTGACATGACCAACGCAGGAGCTGTGGCGTTTGCAGATTATAAAAATCCGATTAGCAATCCTAATTTAATGAAAATAGCATTGCAATATGCTAGTAGTTTTAATGGTTTGGTATGTTCTTTTCCGCAAGAAAACAATATTGCAGGTAATGGCGTGATGAATGAAAACATTACAAGCACAACTATTGGACTTAAAGGAATTCCAGCACTTGCTGAAGAATTACATATTGCAAGAGATGTATTTATTTTGGAATATACTGAAGGTAAACTACATATCCCTACAATCTCTACCGCAAAATCTATAGAATTGATACGAGAAGCAAAAAAGAAAAAATTAGACCTTAGCTGTAGTGTTGCTATACACAATTTAGTGTTTAGTGACGAGGTTTTAACTGGTTTTGATAGTAATTTTAAAGTATCTCCACCTCTACGTACAAAAGAAGACATTGAGGCATTAATTAATGGTGTTAAAGACGGTACTATAGATATGGTAACCAGCGACCACAACCCTTTAGATATAGAGCATAAAAAATTAGAATTTGATTTTGCTTTAAATGGCACTATTGGTTTAGAAAGTGCTTTTGGTGCTTTGAATACAATTCTCCCAACTAAAACAACAGTAAAAATACTCACTAAAGGAAAAGAGCGGTTTGGTATTAAAAACACCTCTGTTAATGTTGGAAGTAAAGCAGATTTAACGCTCTTTAACCCTGACACTATTTACAAATTTTCTCAAACAGATATAAGTTCAAAATCTAAAAATGCCATTTTTAAAGGACACACGCTAAAAGGAAAAGCTTATGGTATTATAGCAAATAATAAAATAATCTTATAATTATTAATTATGGATAATCAAACAATAGAAGAAGGTCGTACAATTGCAATCATTAGTTATTTAACACTATTTGGAGTCATTATTGCTTTTTTTATGAACAATGAGAAAAAAAACAAATTTGCAGCTTTTCATTTAAGGCAAGCCTTAGGGTTGTGGTTAACATTTTTTGCTCTAGGTTATTTTGTTGGTCTTTTTGATAGTTGGCTTGTAACAATTGGTTTTTGGATGTTCTTTGGTGTATTATTTATCTTTGGTTTTATGACAGCAGTTACTGGTCGTGACCAACCCACTCCAATACTTGGAGAGTTTTATCAACGTATTTTTGCAAGTTTTGGTTAATAAATGAGTCGCTCAAACCTATCTTTGAAACATATAGTAAGACCTTCATCTTTAGCAAATAATGCACCTTTAATCATTATGCTTCATGGCTATGGCAGTGATGAAAACGACCTGTTTTCGTTTGCATCAGAACTATCCAATGAGTTTTTTATCATTTCAGCCAAAGCACCTTATGCCATACAACCGTTTGGAAATGCTTGGTATGCCATAAATTTTGATGCAGAAAAAGGAAAATGGAGTGATAATGAACAAGCCATAAAATCTAGGGATTTAATTGCTGAATTTATTGATGAAGTTTGTAAAACGTATCTTGTAAACAGCAATAATGTCACATTACTTGGCTTTAGTCAAGGTACCATTTTAAGCTATGCTGTAGCACTCACCTATCCAGAAAAAGTTAAGAATGTAGTTGCTTTAAGTGGTTACATTAATCCAGACATTATCCCTAAAACATTCAATAAAGATAAATTATCACATTTAGATTTTTATTGTTCACATGGTAGTGTTGATCAAGTAATTCCAGTAGAATGGGCAAGACAATCACCAAAAATTTTAGAATCACTTAATCTTAAACACCAATATACCGAGTTTCCTGTGGGACATGGTGTAGCGCCTCAAAATTTTTACGCTTTTAAAGATTGGTTGGAAAAACGCATCTAATAATTTTGAGGAGGATATAAAAAATGCTCAACCAATTTATAAGTTAATTGGTTATCATTGCTTATTTCGTAAGTTAAAAACAATTCTCCCCAATATTTTCCATCAGAGAAATCGGCAATAATCCATTTATGGTTCAAGAACTTGATATTGTTAATCATTATCTTTCCATCGGTCATGGACACATAAGGGACCAAAGGGTGCTCCCCTTTTACTTCGTTAAGCTTATACAGCTCATCTTTAAGAAATGGAATTAAAGAGGATATATCAATTCTTTCGTTTTCAAAATAAGTCAAAGCATCTTCATTATGCTCTAAATTAAAATACAAAAGGTCTGAATTTTCGTCCTGTAAGACAGTTATGGAATCTTTATATCTTTCTACTCGTTCTTTAGCAGTGGTAATATCCTTCTCGTATTTTTCTATAATGCTTTTAGAATTAACATACATAAAAAGCACCAACAATAAGGTGAATACAAATAGATACAAATAAATTTTACTCTTCATAACAATTAATTACATGGTTAATTCTAAATTATCGTAAGCCAAAAATACATTTTTTGGCAAGGTTTTTTCAACATCATCATGAAATCCCAATAATGAACTAATATGCGTTAAATATGCCCTTTTGGGGTTTACCTTTTTAATAAACTGGAGTGCTTCTTTTAGATTAAAATGTGATTCATGAACTTCTTTCCTTAAAGCATTTACAACCAATATCTTAACACCTTTTAATTTTGCAATTTCTTGTTCTTCGACGGTTTTCATATCTGTTAGATAAGCAAAATCTTTAAACCTAAACCCAAAAACCTGCAATTTATTATGAAATCCATTAATTGGAATGACTGTCAAATCCCCTAAATTAAAAGGCTTGTTTTCAATACTTATTTTCTTGACACTAGGAGCACCTGGGTATTTGTTTTCGGTCTCAAAAATATAATCAAATCGCCTTTCCAAAGCTCTCATAACCCTTTTGTGTGCGTATATTGGGATATCTCCCTGCTTAAAAAAGAAAGGTCTAATATCGTCTAACCCAGCAGTGTGATCGGCATGTTCATGGGTAAATAAAATGCCATCTATTATTGAGACATTAGCGCGAAGCATTTGTTGTCTAAAGTCTGGACCACAATCAATCACGTATATATAATCATCACATTCTATTAATACCGAAACACGTAAGCGTTTATCTTTTTTATTCTTACTTAAGCAAACTGGGTGGTTGCTACCTATTACAGGAATGCCTTGAGATGTACCTGTTCCTAAAAATGTAATCTTCAAAACTGCTAAATTTATAACAAAAGTAAGGTTATTTTTTTCATTACGTCTCTATTTTAATACCTTTGTCAAGCATAATAAAACAATAAAATTGCAATGGAAATCACTCTAAAAGGAGATAGCGAAATTGAAAATATTCCTTCATTAAAACAAAAAGCTTTACGAATAAATTTAAATGAGCACATTTACGGCACTTTTGCAGAAATTGGTGCAGGTCAAGAAACAGTAAGGCAGTTTTTTAGAGCTGGAGGTGCTTCAAGAACCATTGCAAAATCAATGTCGGCTTACGATAAAGATTTTAGTGATGCTATTTATGGCATTGAGGATGATAAACGTTATGTTACCGAATCGAGATTGCGAAAAATGTTATCTCATGAAATTAAACTTATTGAAGAGCGTATTACAAGGGATAAACACCCAAATAAAATGTTTTTTGCTTATGCAAATACAGTGACCACAATTGACTTTGCAAAAAAATTTAAAGGCCATGGATGGGTTGGTATTAAATATCAAATAGATTCGAAGCAAGAGTATAATGAAATTATCTTGCATTTCAGGTTCAAAGAAAATGATGCACGTTTACAACAAG
>CALZKX010000056.1 GCA_945788155.1 uncultured Flavobacteriaceae bacterium | reverse complement strand
GGTGGCTACTCTCAAGTAGTGCCAATGGAAGATATTAATTTGCATTTTACAGGTGATTTTAATGCTGTTGAAAAAGCGAATAATTTACTGGCTGCATTAATAGATAATAACCTACAAAGTAAAACACAAAACTTAAACATAGATCCTCGAACCATTTTATGGAAACGTGTTATCGATATGAACGATCGTGCATTACGCCAAATAACCATTGGTCTTGGTGGTACTGCAAATGGTATTCCTCGTGAAGATGGCTTTAACATCACTCCAGCTTCCGAAGTGATGGCAATTTTATGTATGGCAACCAATTTTGAAGATTTAAAGAAACGTCTTGGAGATATTTTTATTGGGTTTACTTTTGACAGAAAACCCATTTTTGCCAGAGATTTAAAGGCCGAAAATGCTATGGCAATTTTATTAAAAGATGCCATTAAGCCAAACTTAGTACAAACTTTAGAAGAGAATCCAGCAATTATTCATGGTGGTCCTTTTGCAAATATTGCACAGGGAACAAACACTATTATTGCTACTAAAATGGGATTATCTTTATCTAATTATGTGGTAACCGAAGCAGGTTTTGGAGCAGATCTTGGTGCTGAAAAATTCTTGAACATTAAATCGGCTTATGCTGGATTGAACCCAAAATGTGTCGTATTGGTTGCCACAGTAAGAGCGTTACGCCATCATGGTGGTGTTCAAAAAGAAAATTACAACATACCTAATTTAGATGCTGTTAAAGAAGGTTTTAAAAATCTAGAAAAACACATTGAAAACATTAGAAAATACAATATTGAACCTGTTGTAGCAATCAATGCGTTTATTTCAGATTCTGAAGAAGAAATTAATTTCGTAAAAACTGCTTGTGAAAGTTTAGGTGTTCAGGCTGTCCTGTCGGAAGGCTGGGCAAAAGGTGGTAAAGGCACAAAAGACCTAGCAAATGCAGTTGTAAACATAGTTGAAAATAAAGCCACACAGTACAAGCCACTTTATGATTGGAAAAGCCCTGTAAAAGAAAAAATTGAAACTATTGCCAAAGAAATTTATGGAGCCGATGGCGTGATTTATGATAAAAAGGCCGAATTAAATTTAAGACGAATTAACAATCTTGGTTTTAATGATTTTGCAATTTGCATGGCAAAAACACAGAAATCATTCTCTGATGACGATAAGCTTATTGGAAGACCAACTGGTTTTAAAGTAACCGTTCGTGAAATTGAGATTGCAGCTGGTGCGCAATTTATTATTCCAATTTTAGGGAAAATGATGCGAATGCCTGGACTTCCTGCTGTTCCAGCATCGGAAGGCATGTCTATTGATAAAGATGGCGTGATTTCAGGCTTATCCTAGAACCAAAATATGAAGTATAAAAAGAGGCTGTTTAAAAAGTAATGAAGAACTATAATTTATCATTCTGAGCGCAGTCGAAGAATCTTACAAATATAAGTATGTTAGATATTTCGACTGTGCTCAATATGACACAAAAAAGCTACTTTTTAGACAGCCTCTTTTTATTTATGCTACTAATTAATTTCCTAAAATCATATTGTTTTCTTTATATCCTTCTGGAATTGCCATATCGAATTTAGAATCGTCAACACTTTCTTTTTTAACCTCAACGACTTCAAATTTCATGATCATTTCCATTCCCATTTGGTTCATTTCCATTTCCATATACATTGGCATACCTTTTAATTTTCCGCCATATAAAGCTGTTTGTTGCGTCTGGATTTCAATAGCATCTGTCATATAGAATTTAATTGTAGTCTCAACACCTTGGTCTTTAACAACTAAATCATAACGCTTACTTTTGTACCCTAAAATAGTTTTTGTTTCATCAATCTCGGTAACAGTAACTTTTTTCAACTCCTCTTCGGTAAGATTTGTACTTTTTTTACCATATAGTTTACCCATAGGACCATCCATGAGCATTAACATTTCTTGTATGTCCTGATCTATAATAACTGTAACATCTCCAGACATTTGATTTGAAACTTCAGATCTCGATTTTCCTTTTTTGAAATAGGTAGTTGAAGTCATTTCTCCCATCATTGCCAATTGGGCCTGTACAGTTGGATCGTCACTTTCAATTTTTTGTTTCATGATAATAACGCCTTCAGATATTTTATCTTGAGCGAAAGAGCTTAAACTAAATACTGTAAGCAGTAATACTAATAATTTTTTCATGTTGTTTTTTTATGTTTATAAATTTATAGTTCTAACAAACCGTTAGTTTTTTTAACGCCCTCGGCGCTTTCTTGCATGTGTGCTTTTTCAGCATCACTTAATTCTATTTCAACGATTTTCTCAATACCTTTTCTTCCTAAGATTACTGGAACACCAATGCATAAATCGTTTAAACCATATTCGCCTTCTAATAAGGTTGAGCATGGAAACATTTTTTTCTGGTCACAAGCAATTGCCTGTACTAATCCAGAAACTGCAGCTCCAGGTGCATACCAAGCCGAAGTACCTAACAACTTGGTTAATGTTGCTCCTCCAACTTTAGTATCTTCTTTTACTTGATCTAAACGTTCGGTAGTTAAAAACTCGGTAACTTTTATACTGTTTCTTGTAGCATGACTTGTTAAAGGCACCATCCCTTTATCACTATGTCCACCAATTACCATACCATCTATATCGCTAATAGGTGCTCCTAAAGCTTCTGCTAGTCTATATTTAAAACGAGCTGAATCTAGTGCGCCTCCCATCCCAATAATTCTATTTTTTGGTAATCCAGTTGCTTTATGCGCTAAATACGTCATTGTATCCATAGGGTTACTCACAACTATTAAAATTGCATTTGGTGAATGCTCTATTAAACTAGATGCAACAGTTTTAACAATTCCTGCATTGATACCAATTAACTCTTCTCTAGTCATTCCTGGTTTACGAGGAATACCAGAAGTAATAACACAAATATCGCTATTTGCTGTTTTTGAGTAATCTCCTGTTGTACCAGTTATTTTTGTATCGAATCCATTTAACGAAGCGCATTGCATTAAATCCATTGCTTTTCCTTCGGCATATCCTTCTTTAATGTCCAATAAAACGACTTCTGAAGCAAAATTTTTAAAGGCGATATATTCTGCACAACTTGCTCCTACTGCTCCTGCACCTACTACTGTTACTTTCATTTTATATTTTTATTTAATGTGTTGATTTGAAGGTTCAAAATTACGAAATAATAATGGTGCAATAAAAAAAGCACCAGATAAAATCTGATGCTTTAATAGACTTATTTATAAATATTAAAATGTAAAATTAATTCCTACTGAAGCACTATTAAACTCAGCCACTGTATAATCAGCATTCAAACCAAAAAAACCAAGTTTTAGTTTAAAACCACCTGTAGCTCTAGCTCCACTTATTTTTTTCTCAATTGAAAAAGGATCAACAATATCTTCTGAAGTTAATATGCCATTTGAAACTCTATAAGTTCCTAACAAACCAGTAGTAGATTTTCCATTTAAATAGCCAAATCCTGCATAAAAATTAATGATTTTCAATTTGGTTGATACTATCAATTCATACAACATTGAATTAACCTCTGTTTTAATTTGCTGGTCACTTCCTTCTACAATACCTTCATCTGTAAAATTATAATTTGCATCTAAATGTGTGTATGCTATTAATCCAGAAATATGAATTGGCCAGATCTTTTCTGCTGGCAACCAACTTGTAAACTCTTGTTGCAATCCAATACCATAAAGACTTAGTTTTGCATCTTCAGTATCAATCTTTGGAAAATATCTTCCTTTTAGTTGTGTTCCCTTAAAAGGAGCAAAAGATGCTTGAAGGAATGCCGTAGGTATCAAATTAACACCTTCTGAACCAATTCCAGTAGGTAAAGTAATTTCTACTTCTTGTTCTCCAAAAATAGGGTCATCATAAGTAACAATAACAGTAATATCAGGATCATTATTTCCCAAAGCAGTTGCAACAGTTTTAGAAGTAGCACCATCTTCAAATCTGACATTTTGATAATCTGCTATATTCATTAAAAATGATTTCTTTTTATCTTTAATAAATGAAGCGTTGGCAATGATTGAAAATTCAAATCCGAATTTTCTTAAGGATTTGCCATTATTGAACCAACCATTGTTAATCCCATAAATCAATCCTTCTGAAGCTGGAGCAATATATTCCGAAGTGAAAAGTTTTGCATCCTCAATTCCAGCGGCAAGAAGTTCGTCAATATTTTCCTGTGCGCTTGCACTAAACGTTGTGAATAGTAATAATACTAATAGTGTTAGGTTTTTCATGTTATTATAAATTTGGGTTAAAGCAAAAATAGTAATTTTTTACATATAAACGTATTTTGACGATAAAAAATTACATTTTATCGATATTTAATATATTAAAATTTAATTCTCAAACTAATATTAGGAGTCATTTTTAGAGATAAATTGTCAACTTGAATAGCTTTTTCGGAATCATTTTCATCGACTTTATAATAGCGATTTATGATATTTTTTTGATTGGAAATATTAATTACTCCAGCTCTCACCAAGGCTTCTGTAGTTGAACTTAAATTAAAACGATAACTAAGCGATGCATCCAATCTTTTAAAATTTTCCAAATTCTCACGATTTGGGGTATCATAATTTACAAACGTGTTATTTCCAGTTTCAACGGTTTCATTGCCTTCAACTGGTTTTGTATAAGGTTGCCCTGAACGCCATATACCTCCTAACGAGATTTTTAAGTTTTCAAGTATATCGTAATTAAATGCTAATGAAACAGAATGCCTTATATCAACATTATTTGGGAATTCTGAAGGTGTAAAAGTTTCAAAATTGTAGGTATTAGTGCTAAAGGTGTAACTCAACCATGTACTAAAATTAGTTGCAGTTTTGTTAGCTAAAAACTCAACACCTTTTGCAGTATAGCTTCCTGTAGCATTTAAGAACTGAAAATTATTATAAAACCCTTGGTTGGAAGCTGTGATGCCATCCACTAGTTTATAAAATCCAGTAACGTCAACTGTTAAATTATTTTGGCTGAATTCCACTCCAAAAGAGCCTTGCTTGCTTGTTGAAATAGGAATGTTTTGTTGATTTGCCAAAATCCAACGTCGGTTTTCAACACCTAAAAAATCGTCCTGAAAATCAACAATCTGTGTCGCTGATTGGTTTTTAAATTCGCCTTCCAGTTTTAATGCAAAACGATTATTCAGTTTTTGTCTGATGTTCAATCTAGGTTCAAATAACAGCTTATTGAACTTTTGAAAATAATTGGCACGAACACCAATTCTAAAATAAGTATTGTCTTTGTTATATTCTGCTTCACTAAAAATTGCATGATTTAACACCACATCCTTTTTGGTACGTTCATACGAAGGAGCACTTACAGTTGTTTCGTTTAAAATACCAGTTTCATCAAACTGATAACCGTTTAAAAGTGTAAGATTTTCATTGATATTGTAATGGGTTTTTAGTTTTAAACCTGTTTCCAATACTTCATTGGCTTGCGTTAAACGTTGGTCTGTTTCTATCCTAAAATCTGTTGCGCTAACATTGTATTTTGAGTAATGACCAATAAGTTCTGTCCTAAAGGCATCATTCCATTGTGCATTCCAGCTACTACCAACGCCTATGTTTTCTTGAGTAAGATTACTAGTTTTCGATTCGGTTTCATTTGAGCTATTTGTAAAGCTTTCAGTATAATCCAAACTATTATTAATGCCAATTACGTTAGCTCTAAACTTATGATCTTCATTAAGGTCAAACAATAATTTTGCAGTATAATCGTAAAATAAAAAGTCTGAAGATGTATTGCTTTCTTCAATATTATCGCTATTTGTTGTAATCTCGCTATCTTGAAAACTTCGCTCAAAATACTTATCGTAAGTTGGTGACCTAAAAGCGTCAGTAAAAGAACGTCTTCCAGAAATATGAAGCTCTAATTTTTTGGTCACAGGAATTTCAAGAAAAGCATCTGCGCTAATCAAATTGAGTCCTGCACCTCCTGAAAATGTATTTTTTATTTCATTTTTAGTAAACATATTAACTGTACTTGAAACACCATCACTGTACTCACTACTAGTGCCATTTTTAGTCACAATAGTTTTATTGGTTAGATTTGGGTTATAGGCCGAGATCAATCCAAAAAAGTGCCCTGAGTGATACATTTTTATATTTTCCCAAAGCATTAAATTTTGGTCATTTGTACCACCACGAACATTAATGTTTGCGATACTTTCGTTAGTACTTTCTACGCCTGGAAGTGCTTGAATGGATTGTAAAATATCAGGTTCTATAAGTCCTGGTAATATTCCGAATTTTTCAGTATTCAAAGTTGTGCTTCCATCAAGTCGCTTTTGTAATCCAGTTGTTAAAAATTTGATTATGTGTACTTGGTTTAATTCAACACTTCCTTCAATTAGTTCAATTTGATAACATTCATTATTTGCTGAAAATAACTGTTTTGCAAAAAATTCTTGAGGTTGATAGCCTAAAAAGGAAATTTTTATTCGTGAATTAACTGGGACATCGTCTAAATTAAAAATTCCATTTTTATTGGTTATAACTCCTTTTGTTGTTCCTAAAACCATAATTGAGGCACCTAAAAGCTGGTTGTTTCCTTGTGCGCCTGTAACTTTTCCACAAACTGTGATTGTTTTGTCTATTATAGACACCGTTACATATCTATCATCTAGCAGCCTAAAATTTAATAATGTGTTTTGGTTTAAATATTCTATGGTTTCATTTAAGGTTAATGATGTGCTGGGTTGAGCAATAAAGACATCACTAGCCTCTTTTACAGAATAGGAAAATTTTACATCAAATTTCTGCTCAACTGTTTTAAAAATTTCAGGCAATGGTACTTTCTCAGTTTCCACTTGTCCAAAACAAAAACTTGACATAAATAAAATAAAATAAAATACACGTTTAGTTCTTTCCATATTCATAAAAAGTAACTGTTTGTTTATCTATTTTATAACTCAACTTTAATGGTATTGTTACGGATTGTAGTGCAATATTTTTGTCTTTATGTGTAAATGTTCCTGTAAACAGTTGATCTGTATCTACGTTTTCTAATAATATCTCTATGTCATATTGTATTTCAAGTTCTTCAATAACATGAGATAAAGGCACTTCCACAAAACTAGATTCAAATTGCAACCAAGACGGTTCAAGTATATTGAAATCTTCAACGTTTTCAATGATGCCATTAATTATTCTAAACGTTTTTCCTTTAGTAAGTTTTACTTGTGTATTATTATATGTAACACCTACTAAGCCCTCGTAACATTGAACTTCAAAATAATTACCTCTCTCTTTTACATTAAACTGTGTTCCTAACACCTCAACAGAACCAACATCTGTATTTACTGTAAATTTTTGACCCTTACTAACCTTAAAAAAAGCTTCACCATCTAGCTCTAAATCCCTTTTATCTTTCCATGTTTTTTTGTTATAGCTTAATAACGAGGCCGAGTTTAAAATAACTTCCGAATTATCTGGAAGCACCAATGTTTTAGTTTGAGCTATTCGTGTTTCAAAGGATTTATCGTTGTTGAAAAACATAAAGTACGATGCACTCAACATTATTACAGCTACTGCAGCCACTTTATACAGCGTTCTAAAATTCAAGGTTCTAACTTTAACTTCTTTTTTAGTTGAATGACTTGTTTTAAAACCAAGCAATGCTTTTTCTGCATCAATTTTTGGTGCTTGAAAATAAGAGCTGTAATGGGCAATCTTATTGAGGGTTTCAAAACCGTCAGATTGTTTTAAATCATCCCATTCTTGCTCAGAAAGCTCATTGTTAAACCATTTTAATATGTTTTTTTCTTGTTTCATTATCAATCATTCAACTATAAGACAACTAAAAAGTAATTTACCCTACCTTATATTATATATTATCAATTTTTTCTCTCAGTGTCTTTAAAGCTCCTGACATTCTTTTTTCAACAGCTTTCTGAGAAAGGTCCAATAATTCTGCTATTTCTTTGTATTTCTTTCCCTCAATCCTATTTAATAAAAACACTTCACGCTGTGCATCAGTCAGCATAGAAATAGCATGCTGAAGTTTTTGCTTAAACTCTTCTTCTTCCAATAAATACTCTGGACTTTGATTGGTAGCTTCCTGATAAGGAACAGCTTTTGCATATTCCATTACCACTTTATGATGCTTTACAATATTTAAAAAGAGATTATTTACAGTAGTGAATAAATAGGTTTTTGCTTTAGTGAAATCTATTTTAGAACAGTTTTCCCAAATCTTAGAGAATGCATCTTGAACCAAATCTAATGATCCTGCTTTATCTCCGCATTTATAATAAGCGAAATTACTAGCTGATTGAATATGCTGTAAGTAAAATTCATTAAAATAAGTTTCATTACAAAGATTAGGTTTTTTACTACTCATATTTTATTATTAAATAATAGTTGCTAGCAAAAATAAAATAATTTTATTTGCTTTAACTATATACGCACAAGGTTATACAATAGATTTATTAAAAAAAAATTAAAAATGGGTAGGGTAAATTAAAAATGGATTGTCTTACTTGTAGAAACGCGATAAAAGAATCGCAAAAAATGTTAACCCAAAATACAAAATCATGAAAAATTTAAAATTTATTACAGCAATTTTAATCTTATCCTTTATAGGTTTCACATCTTGCCAAGATGAGATTGATAATGAGAATGGTGAAAATCCAAACACAAATTCTGCAAATTCTGTTACTGCTAGCAACTTAGAGCGTAGTTCTATGCGTGACGGATCATTTGATGACTTTTTAGATGGCAATTCATGCTCATCTATCTTATTACCAGTTACAGCAACTATAAATGGTACGCAAGTGACATTAGTTAGCCAATCAAGTTACCAACAAGTAATTGATATTTTAGCTGAGTTTAACAATGATAACGATGAAGTAGTTTTTCAATTTCCATTAACAGTACAATTAAGTAATTATACGGAAGTAGTCGTAACAACTCAAGGTGAATATGATGCCATTGTAAACGCTTGTCAGCAAGCAGAAAATGCTGCTGAAGATGCAATTGCATGCCTAGATATTAATTTTCCAATTACAATCTTAACCTACAGTTTAAACCTTGACCAAACTGGAAGTGTGGTTATTGAGTCTGAGCAAGAACTTTATGCATACATGAACAACTTTAGTAATGATGAGTTGTTTGCAGTTAACTATCCTATCACTGCTACTTTGAGTAATGATACTGTGGTTACTATTAGTAGTGATTCTGATTTACAATCACGTATTAACGAGTGCCTTATGGATGAAGACGCTATGGAAGAAGCCGAGGAAAATGCAGACACTTTAGAATCTATTTTAGTGGAAGGTCTATTTAAAGTTGATGCTTTTGTAACAGCTGGAGTAGATACTGCAACTGATTATGCTGAATTTACTATTGATTTCGCAAACGATTGGAGCTGTGTAGCTGAAAACACAGTTAATACAACAGTTGAAGATGTACAAGGTACTTATGAAATAGCTTCAGAGTTTGAAGTATTCTTTACCTTAAATTTTACAGGAAATGCAACTTTTGAGTTATTAAACAATACTTGGGAAGTAACCAGTTATTCTGAAACATCTATCTCATTGCAAAGCACAACAAATGCTGCTATTACTTTAGTTTTAGGGCAAGCGTAAATCAGTTTAGGGAAGTTGATCTATGTCGACTTGTTATGGGAAGCAGCTGTTGGGAAACTGGCAGCTGTTTTAATAATAAAAACCAAAATAGCTTATAAAACATAAATAACATCGTAATGAAAATTAGATTAAAATATATTTCAGTTATAATATTTGTTATTTCAATAGCAATCAGTTTTCAAGGTTGCTCTAAGGATAACTTAGCAAATGATAACACCAATACTGGAAATGGTGATAATTCCATTTCAGCAAATCAGCAACCCACAGGAACATCAGCTAATGATTTGTTATCTGATGAATCCTTTACAAGTATGGTTATTGAAGTAGCCTATATAGAAGGTTTTGCACCAACACAAGAAGCTATTGATAATTTTGTGTCGTTCTTAGAAAGTAGAACTTATAAACCAAATGGTATATCAGTGATTACAAATGAAATTCCATCATCTGGAAAATCAACTTATACGACTCAAGATATTATTAATATTGAAGATGCTAACAGAACTAAGTACAATACTGATAATCAAATTGCCGTTTGGGTGTTTTTTACTGATGGTGAATCAGCATCAAACTCAGGCAATGGTATTGTTTTGGGTACTGCCTATAGGAACACTTCGCTTGTGATTTTTGAAGCTACCGTCCAGGATTTGACCAACAGTACCTTTGAACCTGATAGAAGCTTGGTTGAGACCACAGTGATAACGCACGAATTTGGCCATATTTTAGGTTTAACCAATTTAGGTACAACGATGCAAACACCGCATGAAGATGCGCAAAACCCCAAACACTGTGATGTGGAAAGCTGCCTGATGTATTGGTCTGTTACAACGCCTTCTGGGTTACAGAATTTAGTTGGTGCAGGATCGGCACCTCAGCTTGACGCACAATGTATTGCAGATTTACAAGCCAATGGTGGAAAATAAAAATTAACTTAAAATTTAAAATTATGAAACGATTACTTTTAGTATTTAGTTTATGCTCAATAACATTTATGAGCGCTCAAGATACAACAACAAACAAATCAAATGCTGGAATAAAAGGTGGCTATAACTTGGCTGCTGTTAGTTTTGATGGCGATGGCGAAACAGGACAACGTCATGGTTTTCATATTGGTCTTTATGGCGAATCCTTTATCACTGAAAGCCTTGCGCTTCAATTGGAATTGTTATACTCACAACAAGGTTACGAAATCAGTAACAATAGTGGCATCTTTACCCAAAAGCTAAATTATATTAATTTGCCAATGATGTTCAAAGGCTATCCAAGCAATAATTTCTTTTTAGAAGCTGGGCCACAAATTGGGCTGGCAATATCTCATAAAGAGGAGTTTGATAGTGGTTTTGACATTTTTGACACCTCCCAGGAATTTGATCCCAATAATTTTGATTGGGGCGTTAATTTTGGAGGTGGATTTAAAACTAACTCTGGCGTTTCATTTGGTGTTCGTTACCATCTAGGTTTTGGAGATATTTATGACGAAGGCAGCCCGAAAAATCGTGTTTGGAATTTTTCTGTAGGATTTGAATTATAGTGCAAAAATCATTTACAGCTCATTTAAATACTATCTAAAACTATTTTAGATAGTATTTTTTTATTCTACACCTACTATATTCATTATTAAATTTAGTACATGACAAAAATTATTTTGAACACTGATCAATCCATGGTTTTTCAGGTTAATCAAGACCTCACAGGTTTTTAAAACCTGTGAGGTCTACAAAATAAGTACATATTAACATATTAAAAAACAATGCTTTATGTTGTTGTGAATTTTTTGTCATGTACTAAAATTATTAAATTAAATATTATGTAGGGTAAATCACTTCTTAGTTGTCTTACTAATGAAAGCGTTTATAAAGCGAATTAATAATAACATAAAAATTAAAAATTATGAAATTAATTAAATCATTAGTATTAGTTATAGGTTTTTCAATAGTATCATATGCTCAAGATACTGAAGTCGATAATAAAACAACAATTGATAAAAAATCGTATTACCAAAAACGTGCTATAGAAGATGCCAAATATGAGCAACTATTTAATGCTGAAACTAAAGCTGAAGAAGAAGTTTTTTGGAAGGAGCAAAAAAATTACGAAAAGGAATTAAAAAAGAAAGACAGAAAGGCATATAAGGCTTATATGAAAGAGAAGAAAAATGCCTATGCTAGTCATTATGAACATTGCAATCATCATTGTCATCATAGTGATTATTATTACCACCATGCTTCAGTTTATTACTACAGATACGATAGATATTATTATGATAAGTATCCTCGAAGTAGTAGAACAATTAACACAAGTATTCAAGTTAGAACACCTAGAGTACGTTTAGGCATTGGTATTTTTTAACATTGATTATAGATCATCTGTTCATAAACAATTTTATAACATCAAAAAAAGGCTGGCTATTAGATTTAGACAGCCTTTTATATTAAAAAATATATTTATTTATGCATCAATATTTGCATAGATAGCATTCTTTTCAATAAATTCTCTACGTGGTGGCACATCGTCTCCCATTAACATAGAAAAAATACGATCTGCCTCAGTACCATTGTCTATTTGAACTAGACGCATGGTTCTAAAATCTGGGTTCATAGTGGTATCCCAAAGTTGAATAGCATTCATTTCTCCAAGACCTTTGTATCGTTGGATTTTTGAACCATCTCCAAATTCTAAAACAATATCATCCCGTTCTTTATCACTCCAGGCATATTGTTTTTTTGCTCCTTTTTTAACCAAATATAAAGGTGGAGTTGCTATATATATATGACCATTCTCTATCAATTCTTTCATATATCTGAAAAAGAATGTTAGAATTAAAGTTGCAATATGGCTACCATCAATATCGGCATCACACATAATAACTACTTTATGATAACGTAGTTTTGATAGATTTAAAGCTTTACTATCTTCTTCAGTACCAATGGTTACACCTAAAGCCGTAAAAATATTTTTAATTTCTTCATTTTCGAACACCTTGTGAGACATTGCCTTTTCTACATTTAAAATTTTACCTCTTAACGGTAAAATAGCTTGAAAACTTCTATCTCGACCAGCCTTAGCTGTTCCACCTGCCGAATCTCCCTCTACGAGAAATATTTCACATTTTGCTGGATCTTGTTCTGAACAATCACTTAATTTCCCTGGCAAACCACCAATGCTCATCACTGTTTTACGTTGCACCATTTCACGAGCCTTTTGAGCGGCATGACGTGCTTGTGCTGCAAGAATTACTTTTTGAACTATAATTTTAGCATCGTCTGGATGTTCTTCAAGATAATCGGTTAACATTTCGGAAACTGCCTGACTTACAGATGCAGATACTTCTCTGTTTCCTAACTTAGTTTTTGTTTGTCCTTCAAATTGAGGTTCTTGAACTTTTACAGAAATAATAGCTGTTAGTCCTTCACGGAAATCATCTCCTGCTATATCAAACTTTAATTTGTCTAACATTCCTGATCCATCAGCAAACTTTTTAAGCGTGTGTGTTAATCCACGTCTAAAACCAGATAAGTGTGTGCCTCCTTCATGTGTATTAATGTTATTTACATACGAGTGTAAATTTTCGGCATACGATGTATTATATATCATAGCTACCTCAACTGGGACACCATTTTTTTCACCTTCAAAGGCGATGACATCTTTCATTAAAGGCTCACGAGTTGCATCTAAATATTGAATGAATTCTTTAAG
>CALZKX010000055.1 GCA_945788155.1 uncultured Flavobacteriaceae bacterium | reverse complement strand
CTTGAGGATTATCGAGATAAAAGCGACAGCTTTTGTTGAAGATACCGAGCGAAGCTCATTAGGGGTGTTTTTATTTCAATCAGCTTATAGTCAATGACTTTTATATCGAACTCACGTTATTTAACAATCATCAACAAAAAAACTATGATTGCCCTAGTAAAGTTATAATAGCAATTATTATTGTAATTATTTACTAACAGATTCAATAATTTCTAAAAAATTAGTCCTAGAAAAAGTTTCGTTATTTTTGCACTTAAGTAATATAACTAGGTTCTCATTTACATGGCAAATAACTATGAAGAAACAGCTTTTTAAAATATTAGCGAAAGCAAATAAAGTAATATTGCCTAGTTTTACCAGAAGACAATTAGACATTTCAAGAGCCAGTAAATTTCAACTTGCAATTATTGGTTGGAGAGCTTATGTTACCTTTAGAGCCTTAGATTAATACTCTAAAACCGATTTCACATCGTATCCTTTTAATTTATCCTTTCCGTTTAAAAAATTAAGTTGCATAATAAAATTGCACTGTACAATGTTGCCTCCTAATTTTTCAACCAATTTACAAACAGCTTCAGCTGTTCCGCCAGTTGCTAATACATCGTCGTGAATAAGGATTCTCTCTCCTTTTTCAATCGCATCAATATGAATTTCCACAGCATCCTCACCATATTCCAAGGCATAAGATTGCGTTAAAGTTTTATAAGGTAGCTTACCAGGTTTTCTAACAGGTATAAAACCAGCATTAAGCTTTTGAGCCAACAATGTGGCAAAGAAAAAGCCACGAGATTCTATACCAATGACTTTGTCTATTTTTTGGCCCTCAATAAGCTTTAACAATTCCTCTAAACATAAACGCACACCTTTAGGGCTTTGGAGTAATGGTGCAATGTCTTTAAATAAAATTCCTTCCTTTGGAAAATTAGGAATATCTCTAATAAAGTCTTCGATTGTATTCATGGGCGAAATGTAATTAATTTTATAGTTAATTTTGTCATTGTAACAAAATAAAATATATTTGCACCCACAAAAATGGCCTCGTAGCATAACTGAATAGTGCACTTGATTACGGCTCAAGAGGTTGCAGGTTTGAATCCTGCCGAGGTCACGAATAAAACCAATACTTTCAAGCGTTTTTGAAGTTATTGGTTTTTTCATTTGCAGAATATTTGCAGAAAAAATACGATTTAGTATCGTTTAACATTGTAATTTATTTTAGCCTACATTTTACACATTATCTACATAAAACAAAAAAGGCAAATATTTTTGTACACCTTAATAACTTAATTTTTTTTGGTTTAAACTCCCAAAACTATTGAAGCATCGATACCGAGCTTTACACTTATTTCTTTTGCCACTTTTAAAGTCGGTTCGCTTTTACCATTCAGATACTCACTTACCCTTGACGTGCTTACTCCTAAAAGTTCAGATAGGCGTTTTTGGTTTAAGCCCATTTCTGCCATTCTTAACTTAATAACCTCAACCAATGAGGGTTTTTTAACTGGATAGGCGCGCTCCTCATAATCTGCAACAAGGTCAGATAACAGGGTTAACTCAATATAGCCTTTAGCTTCGGTATTCTCTATATTATCGGTATCTTTTAAAAGTACTTCGATACGTTCAATAATGGCGTTATACTCTTTTTCTGTCTGTATCATAACTAAATGTTTTTAACGTCCTTAATCTTGTCGTATTCTAAATGTGTTCCTATAAACCTTATGTAAACCTTTTTAGCATTGAATGAAATAATGGCAATCAATTTATAATCGTTCCCTTTTATATTGAATATATATCGGTTATTACCTACGTAATCCACACTATTAAACGTTTGTTTAATCTCATTGAGGTTGTTCCATTTTTTTGCTGTTACAGTATAATACCAAAAGTTTAAAGAGTTTTCGGCATCTGGGTGCTTTTTTACAAACACCAGTATTCTTTTATAGGTAACTATTCGCATTGGTTAAACTTCAATTAATTTAAAGCAAAGATAATATCAAATTTTGAAATACAAAATAATATTTTGTATAATGTAATTAATTGTGTTAATTTTTAGCATTAAATATGAGTAGTTTTCTTTTTATTAAGAATCTCATTTTTAAAGTCAAGCAAAATAATAAATGGCTAGGCAAGTTAGGTTAACGAATAAAATATATCAAATAACCTGAGTTCGATTATTAAAATATGTTGTACGGCCTTAATACTTTAACTTTTCATCTTTATCCCAAATGCCCCAAAAGGCACCTACATCACCTTCGGATCCAACCTTCCAAGACTCATCGAATGAAGAAAAATAAAACATCTCGATACTTTCTTCTTTTGACCATTTTTGAGCATTAATAAAATACTTTAACGCATTTTCTTCTGATGGAAAAGCGCCTTCTAAATTTGTACCTTGATTTGGCCAACCTGTTTCTGTGATAATGATTCGCTTTCCGTTTCCAGCACGTTTAGCTCTATTATACATATCTTTCATGTATAGTAATGAGTAATCTTGGTCACAACCTTCCCAAAATGGAT
>CALZKX010000054.1 GCA_945788155.1 uncultured Flavobacteriaceae bacterium | reverse complement strand
GTCGTACAACCGATTTTCAATAGTTTCATTGGTGTTTGCAACAATTTCGGTTACTTTTGGTTTTAGAGTTTTGAATTCCATGAAGTAATTTTTTGTAAAAGTATTTAAAATTCAAATTAATTTGCAAGCACTTTTAGTTAAATATAAATCGGTTATAAAATTCATCCTAACATTTGTGTTGGTATATGCTGTTTTATCTATGGCTTATAAGCTGTATTTAGATTATTCCGATGGTTCAAAATTTTACCCAGATTATGTCACTAATCTTACTGCCAGACAAAGTGAGTCACTTTTAGATTCACTTGGTTATGATGCTTCAATTGAAGCACATCCTGACGAACCATCTATGAAATTAATTATTAATAATAAGTATGTAGCAAGGGTTATTGAGGGTTGTAACTCTATTAGTGTTATTATTTTGTTTGTATCGTTCGTCATTGCATTTGCAGGACGATTAAAGCCAACGATTATTTATCTATTGGCAGGAAGTGTATTGATTTACGCAGTTAATTTGCTTCGTATAGTTGTATTATCCATTGGGTTATTCCATTACCCTTGGCGACGCAATATTTTGCATAGCATCATTTTCCCATTAATTATTTATGGCATGGTTTTTTTGTTATGGATGGTTTGGGTAAACCGTTATGCAAGCTTAAAGAAACGAGATGCATAAATGGGGTAGATACATATTGGTTTTAGGTTTGGTGTTATTGCTGGCATTAATTAGGTATTTTGAGGATTACTTATTTTACGATCCTTACTTGCAGTTTTTTGAGAACGATTACTTGTATATAGACTCTCCGAGGCGAGAAACTTTAAAACTCGTGCTTTTTACAACCTTGAGATACGTATTAAACTCGGTAATTTCGCTAACGATTTTATATATGGTCTTTAAAGATAAAAGCATTATTAAATTTGCTGGATTAATTTATGTGTTTGCTTATGTGTTTTTATTGGCAGCATTCCTGTATTTTGTAATCAATCCAAAGCAAGAAGACTACTATTTGTTCTTTAATATTAGACGGTTTTTAATACAACCATTAATTTTAGTGGTTTTATTACCAGCGTTTTACTACAATAAAATTAAACGATAATGTTTTTATTAAATGTGATGTTCTATTTTTAATACCTTTGTTGAACTAATTTGCTTGAATAAAGGCAACGTATAGAAATGAATAACAACACCAATAAATTATTAAATATGAAAAAGGTATTAGTAGTGTTAACGCTTATGTTTAGTGTAAGTGTGGTTTTAGTGTCTTGTAAAGGAGAAAATAAAGAAACCAGTGAAGAGGTTGAAATGCATGAAGACCATGCAGCAGATAAAGCTGATATGGCTATGAACGATGTTTACCAATGTTCAATGGGTTGCGAAGACGGTAAAACTTATGACAAACCAGGAAAGTGCCCTGTTTGTAAAATGGATATGAAAAAAGTTGAAGGTGAGCATGATGACAATGATGAAGACCGTGATTAAAGTTTTAAGTTACGCTTAAAATAAAAAACGCTCCAATAAGTATTGAAGCGTTTTATGTTTATTAAAGGCGATTTTTGCCATTACATCATTCCAGGCATTCCGCCTCCACCCATTGGAGGCATTGCTGGTGTATCTTCTTTAATATCTACTAAAGCACACTCGGTAGTTAAAATCATTCCAGCTACTGAAGCTGCATTTTCCAAAGCAATACGAGTTACTTTTTTAGGGTCAATAATTCCTGCTTTAAGCATATCGACATACGTTTCAGACTTCGCATCAAAACCAAAATCTTTTTTGCCTTCCATTACTTTGGCTACAACAACGCTACCTTCGCCACCTGCATTTTCTACAATTGTACGTAAAGGCGATTCTATAGCGCGAGCTACAATTTGTATTCCAGTAACTTCATCAAGATTTTCAGTAGTAATTTTTTCCAAAACAGATTTTGCTCTTACTAAAGCTACGCCTCCACCTGCAACTATACCTTCTTCAACAGCAGCTCTTGTTGCGTGTAATGCATCATCCACTCGATCTTTCTTTTCTTTCATTTCAACTTCACTTGCAGCACCAACATAAAGCACAGCAACACCTCCAGCTAATTTAGCCAAACGTTCTTGAAGTTTTTCTTTGTCGTAATCACTTGTGGTAGTTTCAATTTGGGCTTTAATTTGGTTAACTCTAGCTTTAATATCACTAGCTTTCCCAGCGCCATTTACAATAGTTGTATTGTCTTTGTCTACAGTTACCGTTTCGGCAGTTCCCAACATACTTAAATCGGCATTTTCTAATGAAAATCCTCTTTCTTCAGAAATTACTGTTCCACCAGATAAAATAGCAATATCTTCTAACATCGCTTTACGTCTGTCTCCAAATCCAGGTGCTTTAACAGCAGCAATTTTTAAACCTCCACGTAATTTGTTTACTACTAAAGTAGCCAAGGCTTGACCATCAACATCTTCAGCAATAATTAATAATGGACGGCCAGATTGTGCTACTGGTTCCAATATTGGAAGGATTTCTTGTAAATTGGATATCTTTTTATCGAATAATAAAATGTATGGATTCTCTAAATCGGCAATCATTTTATCTGCATCAGTTACAAAGTAAGGAGACAAATAACCTCTGTCAAATTGCATGCCTTCTACTACATCAACATAAGTTTCCATTCCTTTTGCTTCTTCAACAGTGATAACGCCTTCTTTACCTACTTTACCAAAAGCTTTGGCTATTAAATCACCAATAGTATCATCGTTATTAGCTGAAATTGCAGCAACTTGTTTAATTTTTTCTGAAGAATTACCAACCTGTTTAGATTGTTTTTCTAAATCGGCAACAATTGCTCCAACAGCTTTATCAATACCACGTTTTAAATCCATTGGATTGGCGCCAGCAGCAACGTTTTTCAAGCCTTCTTTCACAATAGCTTGAGCTAAGACTGTTGCAGTTGTTGTTCCGTCACCTGCTAAATCGTTGGTTTTTGAAGCCACTTCTTTAACCATTTGTGCTCCCATATTTTCAAGCGCTTCGTCTAATTCTATTTCTTTAGCAACCGTTACACCATCTTTAGTAACTTGTGGAGCACCAAAACTTTTGCTAATAATTACATTGCGTCCTTTAGGACCTAAGGTTACTTTTACTGCATTGGCTAATGCATCAACACCACGTTTTAAGCCGTCGCGTGCTTCAATATC
>CALZKX010000053.1 GCA_945788155.1 uncultured Flavobacteriaceae bacterium | reverse complement strand
TGCAACCTTGGCAAATAGGTGGTTTTGGAAGGTTATACACGACCATTGAAGTTGGTAAAACCTTTGGCGATGTTCCTCTTGGTTTACTTAGTGTAGTTCCAGGTAGCCAATCGTATTTTTCTATTTACAATACTTTTTCGCAATTGGATTATTATGAGTTTGTTACAGATACCTATGCATCATTACATTTAGAGCATAATTTTAATGGTCGTTTATTTTCTAGAATACCTTTGTTGCGCAAGTTAAATTTGCGTGAAATTATTAGTGTTCGTGGTGTTTGGGGAGAATTATCCGATGGGAATATTGCTTTAAACAGTCCAACCAATATACCATTGGTTGCTCCAAACGATGAGATTTATTGGGAGTACAGTTTGGGTATTGGTAATATTTTTAAAATATTCCGTTTAGACTTTAACTTTAGAGGGAATTACCTCGATAATCCTGAAGCTAGAAAATTTGGTGTTACAGGCACTTTTGGATTTCATTTTTAGGAGGTTATTTGAAATTAATTAATTTCTAATTCAGTATCTATCTGTTTTATCAATTCTAAAACATCATTTTTAACACTATTATGAGTTGCTCCAAGAATTGTAGCCCAAGTTTCTATGTCTTTTATTATGCCATGCAGTTCAAAATCTTTTTTAAGCAAGTCGTAATTTTTGATGTTCCTAAAAAACCCAAACTCCAATAAGGTTTTAACACTCCCTTTTATTATGAGTTCATTAGGCATCTTATCCTTAGGTAAAGTTCTAGTTCCATAATAGGGAGAAACTTTATTTTCTAAGGAATTATTATAATCAATCCGCTCTTTTTCATAGGTTTTTAAATATTGATATCTATCCTCGTATAAATCGGTTATGCTCTTTCTAATGGAATCATTTTGAATAATATCCAATCCTTTAGATTGTAATAAATTATAGCCATTAGATTTATTACTAAAATGTGGATACGTTTTTAAGTAGAAAAAGAAATAACCTATAGAATCATTATAGTCACTGTTGCTTTCTAGTGTTTTTAACATGGATTTGCTTGAAATAGCCTTATTTTGAAGGTTTGCTATATTGCTTTCAAAATCCTTTAAATCGAATTTAAGATTATCTCTAATCTCGTTAAGGATTATTTTTTCGCTTGCTCTTTCTTTATTAAGTTCATTCCAATTGTTTATTTGTAATGCAATAAGTATTCCTATTACTACCAAAACAATTTCACCAAAAGCATATTTTAGGTATTTTCCTGTTTTGTTTTTCTCCATTAGATTGAAGCGTATTTTTCTAAAAAACTGTATCATTTATTGTGGTATTCCTTAACCTCCTATTATTTTTTAATTTCTTCATCAATTAATTGTATCAATTCGTTAATGAAAAGCAGTAAATTTTTATGCTTTCCAGCAATAAAACTGTTATTCATAAAAGCGAGCCTTAGTCCATTTTTAAATATGTCGTTATGGTGTTGCCATTGTACATCTTCAATCATTTTCTTGTGCATACTCTCTGGAATATCTTTAATCGTTAATCTATTAGGAATCCCATAAGTGGGTTTGTTCATATCAAAAAAGCCAATTGCAGATATGTTTTTAACATGAACATCATACAGGTACTCTTCATATTCTCTTCTCATGTGGTATTCGGATGAAGATATATCAGCATAAATTTTATCTAGCTCTAACATGCCATTTTTAATGGCATCATTTTTTATTAAACTAAGATTACCAGAACTTAAAAGCTCTTTAAATGTATTGTTATTAGGCACAAAGGTTTTCCACATAAATACTGTCTCATATTTATTAGTATAGTCTTGCACATCTTCCATGGTGCTTGGTTCTTCACTATTTAGTAAAGAGGAGCAGTTTTCGGCTTTTTGGAAATGGTATGTAGCGAAGTGTTCGCTATTTTTAACTTCATTGAGCAAATCAATTTTAAGGTTTTTGAGGTAGTTAATTTCTTTGGCTCGTTCCTTTCTTGCCTCATTCCAGTTATTAATGGACAAGGCAATTAAAATTCCTATGACTACCAAAACAATTTCACCAATGGCGTATTTAAAGTACTTTTCAGTTTTTCCTTCTGAAAGTAAATTTTGTCTAATTTTTCTAAAAAATTTTATCATATGCATTCCCCGAGAAAGCGGGAATCTTATTAGTTGGTTATAATGAAGTACATTATAAGAAATTTTCAGTTTTAATTGATTGTTTCATACCTTACTGAAGCAAAGTTCAGCACAAGTAAACGAATTTCGGCTTTTTTTCTAACAAAGTCAAATTACTAAAGAGGCAAACTGTATAACAAACTATTTTTTTATTGCTTGATAATGTATCCAAAAAGATTCATTAGTTAGAAAGTTAATTTTACTAAAACCTACATTTTCAAGACTTTTTTTTTGATTATAAAAACTCACAGGTTTATCAAACTCAATTAGCATAATCTATTGTTTTTCTCCAGGATGATACCTTGATCCTGCTCTCTTTTCAACATCTTCTCTATAGTAAGCCACGTCCTTAAACTCACCATCGGCATAGCGTTGGGCTTGGTCGTCAAAATGAGGTGAGTTTGTATCGCTACTTTGTCCGCCAGCTAACATAGATTTGGCTTTTACTTTATCGCCAAACTCAACCACAGCGACGAAGCTGTTTCCCGAGGTTCCATATTGGCGTTTGGTATCTTTTCCAAAACGTGTTCCAAAAGATGCTAAAGCTCCCCAAGAACCCGATGCCATACCAACGGCAATACTAGGTTTGGAATCGTCAAACTCTTGGAAAAT
>CALZKX010000052.1 GCA_945788155.1 uncultured Flavobacteriaceae bacterium | reverse complement strand
ATCTTCTGAATTTTTAAAATCATAAAAATTATCATCATCTATATAATTAATACCATCACATAAAAAGAATTCCATATATGCATTTGCATAAAATGAATTCATATTTGCGATGGCTGCATTTAAGTCGCCTTCCGATAGTCCACCTGTGCCATCAGTTTTTCTAATAATATGTGCTTTAATTGGGATGGAATTTACAATAGAGGCTCTCGTACCATCCGAAGCCATTTTATAAAATTCTTTTTCGAATTTTTTAATTACTGGTTTAATGTCTTGCCAGTATTGTTGGGATTCAAGAGTTGTAATTGTTCCGCATTCCTCTTCAATTACATTTTGAGCTGATGCACTAATTGTAATTAAAAAAAAGGACCAAACAACCAGAAATTGTGTAGTGTTTATTTTCATTTGCAAATACCTAATTATTTTTAAAAATAGAAATAATTATATCTTATCGATTACAATGACGATTAAGCGTCCAATTTTTCGGTTTTAATTGAATTTAATAGCTATTTCAAGTTAAAATCTATTGGTTTATTTCTTAAAAAATAGTAGTATTTTTATTCCGTATTTAAAGTATAATGACTAAACAAGTAAAAATTATAGAATGTCCTAGAGATGCTATGCAAGGCATAAAGGCATTTATTCCTACTCAAAAAAAGGTACAGTACATTCAATCGCTTTTGCGCGTTGGTTTTGATACAATTGATTTTGGAAGTTTTGTCTCACCCAAAGCCATCCCTCAAATGGCAGATACGGCTGAAGTATTGTCGCAACTTGATTTATCTAGCACAAAAAGTAAACTACTAGCAATTGTTGCCAATACTAGAGGTGCTGTTGATGCAAGTAAACATAAAGAAATTAATTATTTAGGATATCCGTTTTCTATATCAGAAAACTTTCAAATGCGAAATACGCATAAAACAATTGCACAATCGGTAGTCACTTTACAAGAAATATTAGATATTGCTACAAAGTCCAATAAAGAAGTCGTTGCCTATTTATCTATGGGTTTTGGCAACCCTTATGGTGACCCTTGGAACGTCGAAATAGTAGGAGAATGGACAGAACGCTTGAGTAACATGGGTGTTAAAATTTTATCGCTTAGCGATACTATTGGCAGCTCTAATCCAGAGAACATTTCTTATTTGTTCTCAAGTTTGATACCCAGTTATCCAGATATTGAGTTTGGAGCACATTTGCACACAACGCCCTCTACATGGTTCGAAAAAGTCAATGCTGCCTATTTAGCAGGTTGTAAACGTTTTGATGGAGCCATACAAGGTTTTGGAGGTTGCCCAATGGCTAAAGATGAACTCACTGGCAATATGCCAACCGAGAAGTTATTATCTTATTTTACATCCAAAAAAAATAATGATTTAAATGCACTTAGCTTTGAAAGTGCTTATAATGAGGCGACTAAATTGTTTTCAAAATACGTATAAAAAAACTATCGAAGCCAGTTTTTTATTTTGCCTTCGATAATTTTAAATTTCATTTGCTATTTATGACTGATAAATTTTAATTGTGTCCTGAATTAAAAGTTAGCTTAAATAGAAGTGTTGATATTCTATTATAGTTTAATGTTAAAACCAGCAAAGACTCCAAAAGGAAGCCCAGGACGTAAACCAGCAGGAACTCTTGAAACGGCATAAGTTGTATCTAATAAATTTACAAGGTTTGCTGTTAAATTTATGTGCTTGTTTAAATGATATTTACCAGATAAATCGATAATGAAGTTGGAGTTTACCTTTTCGTTTTCAGGAATATCACCTCTACCTGCTTTTGTTCTAAACGCGCCATTAAAACGACCACTTAGGTTTATTTCAAAGTCTTTGTGCTCTAACGAAATAGTTGAGCTAAACTGGTGATTGGATATATATGGTAGCTGGTCGCCTATAGTAACTTCTCCCCAAAGGCTGTCATCGCTATCAAAACTATTTAAAAATTTGCTGTTTGTATAAGTATATGCAAAGGTT
This sequence comes from uncultured Flavobacteriaceae bacterium, assembly GCA_945788155.1. Classification (GTDB taxonomy): domain Bacteria; phylum Bacteroidota; class Bacteroidia; order Flavobacteriales; family Flavobacteriaceae; genus Pontimicrobium. The sequence goes on along the minus strand of CALZKX010000052.1, from coordinate 5,639 downwards.
AAAGGGAGTTTAAAGCTGTTATTGGTTTTAATAAGATCGTAGTTTAATAGCATTTCAAAGCCGTTAACCCTAACTTCACCAGCGTTGAACTGCTCTAACGAGCCTGTTCCGCCAGTGGCTGCAAGATCACTTCCTAATAAATTACTGTATTGATTGTAAAAGGCAATAATTTCACCTCTTAAGCCTTTGGTGTTGAAACGTGTTCCCAACTCAATGTTTACACTTTCTTCTGGTTTTTGCCCAACTTGATTGCTTGGAGGCGAAAACCCTTTATGTACACTTGCAAACGCTGAAAAATCATTGCTAATTTTGTAATTGGCGCCAATTCCAGGAATAAAAACATCGACGTTATTGTTGCGTTTTGAAAGATTTGTGCCTGTTCTACTAACATCGTTCTTACCATAATCATTTCTACTTAAATCTATATTTTCGTAGCGTAAACCTGGAGTAAGGGTTAATTTATTATACTTTAGTTTATACATTACAAAAGCAGAAAAAGCGTTGGCACTACTAATTCTATTAGCATCTGTTCCTGGTGTGCCTGGGTTGGTCAAGGTCATTTCTCCATTGGTTAAATTGTATCCATCAATCCATTGGAATCTATCCTCTTCATCATAATGCATACGCAAACCAACTTCTATATCATGAAATACATTTTTGCCATACCAATGATAATCTAATTTGGTTTGTACACCTTTTGATATATAATCTCTGTTATTGGCTTTTAATAAAAGGGAATTGGCAGGAGCATCTGTTGTACCGTTTATAATATTGAAATAATCGGTATAATCTGAAGGGTTTGTAAGAATGGAATTGATTCCAACTTTAGTATCATTAAATACTACATCATTGAGTTTGTACCAATTTCTTGAAAAATTATTATAATAACCAGTGGTTGTAATTCTAAATTCATCTGAAATATTTAAAACATGAGTAGCAGAAAATTGAATATGGTCGGCTGTCATATTATCTTTTTGTGATGCATCGTATCTACTAAACGGATTGCTTTCAAAATCCAAATCGGTTAGCCCCAAATAGGTTTCGTTTGTATCTTCATCGGAATACTGAAACTTGAATTCTACCGATTGGTTAAATCTAGCTTCAGGGTTGCTATTAACCCTAAATTTTGCAACTATATCGTTTTTATCGAATCCAGTATTTGCGTTGTTCGATAGATTTTTAAAACCATCAGAGGTGTAATTCAAGAACTCAACCATGTAGGCAATATTTTGCTTGCTGTCTCCAATGGCAGCATGTAATTTACTGCCATTAAAACTGCCATAGCTTGCACTTAAGTTTGCCGAAAACTGGTTGGGAATTTGTGTAGATACCATATTAATGGCACCACCTGTTGTAAAAGGTCCATATTGCACTTGACTGCTCCCTTTTAAAATTTCTATGGCTTCCATCCTAGCTACTGTTGGAAAATAATACGCGGCAGGAGCACTATAAGGCGCAGGTGCAATTAGTACACCATCTTCCATTAAAGTAATTTTTGAGCTACGCTCAGGCGATGTGCCTCTTAAACTAATATTTGGGCGTAATCCAAAACCATCTTCTTCATAAAGCGTAACACCTGGTACGTTGCGTAAAATTCTATTAATATCTGTATAGCCAAACTTTTTTAACTCTTGAGGCGAGATAAAATATGAAGACCCTGTTCTGTTTTGAGCTACAAATTTATTACCAAAGATAACGTTTGTAGATATAATGATTTCGTCGAGTTTCTGTATGGAATCTTTTGCGACTGTTTGCTGATTATTTTGTGCATAACCAAATGATATTATGGCTAGAAAAATAAAGGACAATTTAGTATTCATTTTATTTAGACTTATTAAAAATAAGATTATTTAATTTCTGCAAATATATGTTTGAAAAATGTATCTACAAACTTTATTTAGAATAAATAAAAATAATATTTATCTTTTTGCTCAGTATTAATAAGTTAGCAAAATAATTTTTTTTCTGCCTTGAGGAATTGGCATAAAAAAGATGCTAAAATCTACTTTATAAGATGTAATTCACATCTATAAAGACAAAACTTTTAAGTATCTTTATGCTTGCAAAATTTAAGGTATGAATCAAGTAATAGAAAAATTATTAAACGATCAAGTAAAGTTTGAAGCAAAAGCGTCAATGCAATATTTAGCTATGGCATCTTGGGCTGACTCTAAAGGTTATAATGGTGTGGCCGATTTCTTTTATTCACAATCGGAAGAAGAACGAGTACACATGATTAAGTTGGTTAAATTTATTAACGAACGAAGTGGAAATGTTATAGTTCCAAACCTGGAAAAACCTAAAGGCGATTATAATTCTTTAAACGAGTTGTTTGAATTATTTTTAGAAAGCGAAATATTTGTGACGCAGCAAATTAATCATATTATTTTTGAGTGCTTGCAGCACAAAGATTACAATGTGCATAATTTTATGCAATGGTATGTTACCGAGCAATTAGAAGAAGAAGCAGTTGCAAGAACTTTGTTGGATAAATTAAATATTATTGGTGATGATAAATCTGGACATTATCTATTCGATAGAGATGTTAACACCATTGCACAAACAAACCAAAACCCTGAGTAGTTTAGTTCTTCATGTCCAATATAATTAGCTTTGCAGTTCCTGTAATGATAGTAACACCATGTGTAGTGAATGCGTGTGGTGAAACAAAAAAGAAGTGCTGTAAAAAATTCAAAGAAAAAGGAAAATCAAACTGTAAACGTTGTCCTAAACGTTAAGTTTTTAATAGTATACTATTTCGATATTGCTCATCATTAAAAGCGATATAGAGTACGCCAATAATAGTACTTATAAAATATAGGGCAATTACATAATTACCAAAAGCTGTATAGGCGTTCAGCCCAAACCAGTTGCCTTCTTTATACAGTATAAATAAGCCTAAGCAACTAAAAATAAGCCCAATAATCCAAGCTAATTTCATTCGATCCATTGTTGAAGTATATGCATATATTCCTAAAAATATTATAAGCCCATAAAGAAGAAGGTTGTTAAAACCAATATTAGCATAATTGTAAAACATAAAGAGCATTAATAAAGTAGTAGCCATTAATTGGTAGATAGACCATCCTACCAAAAAGGGTGAAGGTTTGGTATCGTATTTTTTTAAACTATATGGATTTGTTATGATATCAATAGGAAATTTTTCAGCCATATCCTTCGGTCTCCAACCAGTTGGCATAAACCAAATTCTAAACTTATCAAACCAATATTTGGTTCTCCATGCATCTTTTGTTAACCTCCAAATATGCTGAAAATTTATAAGAACAGGATTCCAGGTACTTGCTGGTTTTAACACACCATAAACTGGAGGAACATCATCCAATTCTTCTTGAAAAGTTCCAAAAATTCTATCCCAAACACAAAAAATAGCAGCTAAGTTTTTATCAATATATTCTTCATTAATAGCATGATGCACACGATGTTGTGAAGGTGTTACTATAATGTATTCTAAAACACCTAGTTTACCAATATGTTTGGTATGGTACCAAAATTGCGCAAATAAGTGTATAGGTGCTAATAAAGCAATAACTTCATGTGGTACACCAAACAAAGCTGCGGGAATCAATAAAATAGGGAAGTAGCCTAATAGATTGGAAATAGATTGCCGTAAAGCACAGGCTAAATTAAATTCTTCACTACTATGATGTATTACATGTTGGTTCCAAAAGAAATTAATTTTATGACTCAATCTATGGTTCCAATAGCTTGCAAAATCAATACAAATAAAGGCAACAATGTAAACCAACCAAGTGGCTTCAATTTTAAATAGAGCCAAATGCTCCAAAAAATATGGATAGGACATTATAATAACAACCAATCCCAATGAATCTTTAACAATATTTGTTAAACCCGAACTCAAGCTGGAAATGGTATCCATGGCATTATGAGTTTGGTTCTTTACAAAATAACCGTAAGCTATTTCAAAAAGCACCAAAACTATAAAGAATGGAATGGCGTATAGTAAAGCATTGGCATAAGTTTCCATAAATGATGTATAAAGCCTAAAAATAAATATTTTCTACTATTTATAAAAGGCTTACAGTTACAAAGCATTTATTTAAATAATATTGTACGATAAAAAATGGTTGATTTAAAGAAAACCTTGTGAGTACAGGGTTTTCAGGCTTATTAAATTTGGCTCTATGCTTTTTATAATTACTGAAAATTTTATTTTCAAGTACCATATAAATTTAAAAACCACTGTTTATCAATTAGTTACGACCAAGTTTTTGTTTTTTGTTCTAAAAACGAAACGGTCTTGATTCTTTAAAGAAATATTAATGTTATTTAAACCAATTATTAATTGTAATATTTTTAGCACATTTTGTGTTTCTTAATCATAATAAACACTAGCTTTATTAAAATTTAAAACTCATGAGGCTACTTATTTCTTCTTGCTTAATACTATTATTGATAACATCTTGCGGAACCAGAAACCCAAAAATTTTGAGTAGTGGAACAAATCCAACAACCACATCATTAGATCATACACCTTATTTCGACATTACTGAATATTCTAAAAACAAAAAATATGGTCTTGATGGAAAATACCCTGTAAAAGTAGGAGAAAGAAGCGTATCAAATCAAAGAAGATATCTAGCTTCTCTTGCTGGACCAAATGGCGAATTGTTACAATTTCATAGAAGAGGAAGCTGTTGTGGATATAAAAGTGAAAACGGATTAATGGGAACAGCTCTTGTTGATGTTTATGAGGTAACTTATGGAGGGATAAAAGAGCCTATTTTAGTATATATAAGTTTTTATGATTACGAAAAATTATATATCCCTACAGGTTTTACTAAAAGGGCAAAATAGTATTGCTGTAATTGCACGTACTTATTGTGCAATAAATGAAATAAAAAGCGTAAATTTGCATGCAATTAAAAGCTAAAGGCAATGATTGCACATCAAAACAAAATTGTTGGAGAAGGTCTTACTTACGACGACGTACTATTAGTTCCAGCGTACTCCGAAATTTTACCACGAGAAGTTAGTATTCAAACAAAATTCACAAGGAATATTTCTTTAAATGTCCCTATTATTTCTGCGGCTATGGACACCGTTACTGAAAGCAGAATGGCAATTGCCATGGCTCAAGAAGGTGGTATTGGTGTATTGCATAAAAACATGACTATTGATGAGCAAGCCCAAAAAGTACGTAAGGTAAAACGTGCCGAAAGCGGAATGATTATAGACCCAGTTACTTTGCCATTAACAGCAAAGGTATTGGATGCTAAACAGTTTATGAAAGAATATAGCATTGGTGGCATTCCAATTGTGGATGAAGATGGCACGTTAAAAGGTATTGTGACCAATCGTGATTTACGTTTTGAGCACAATAATGACAGACCAATTGTTGAGGTAATGACTGACGAAAATTTGGTAACTGCTGCAGTAGGAACCTCACTGAAAGATGCAGAGATTATTCTTCAGGAAAATAAAATAGAAAAACTTTTAATTGTTAATGATAACTATAAACTGGCAGGATTAATCACGTTTAGGGATATAACAAAAGTGACCCAAAAGCCAATTGCAAATAAAGATAATTATGGTCGTTTACGTGTTGCCGCTGCCATTGGAGTGACAGGTGATGCTGTAGAAAGAGCAGCAGCTTTGGT
>CALZKX010000051.1 GCA_945788155.1 uncultured Flavobacteriaceae bacterium | reverse complement strand
TCCAGCAATATTAGATGAGCTTTCTAAAGCCTCTTCCAATGCTTGCAGATTATTGTATTCTATTTTTATAAACCCTTCGGTATAAGGACCAAAATTTTTGCGTGCTACAGGATCGTTGGAAAACGATATGATGGTAGTCGTTCTGCCGTGAAAATTATTTTCACAAACAATGATTTTTGCCTTGTTTGTATCAATACCTTTGACCTCGTAAGCCCATTTTCTACACACTTTTAAAGCAGTTTCAACAGCCTCGGCTCCTGTGTTTATTGGCAATACTTTGTCGAAGCCAAAATATTGGGTGATATACTTTTCGTATTTGCCAAGCATATCGTTGTAAAACGCACGAGAGGTTAATGTTAGTGTTTGTGATTGCTTTGTCATAGCTCCAACAATTTTGGGATGACAATGCCCTTGATTAACTGATGAGTAAGCCGAAAGGAAATCGTAATATTGCTTACCTTCTACGTCCCAAACATGTACACCTTCTCCTCTACTCAATACTACTGGTAGCGGATGATAGTTTTGTGCGCCATATTTGTTTTCTAATGCCATCGCCTCTTGCGATGAAATGTGGTCTAAAACAGCCATTTTAATAAATTTTTTAAGGTTTATGCCTTACTTTTAAGAAGGCATTGTTTGACATCGTTTTCAAGATACAAACATTAATAATTAAATCTCGCTTAGCGAGTAAAATAACTATTCCTTATCTACCTTTATCCTTTCGAAATCCCGATAGCTATCGGGACGAAAATTCAGCGTGGGAAAGAAATCATCCCTAAGAGTTCGTAAAATTACTAAATATAAATTGCTTCCTAAAATCTTCTCATGACATTTTTCCAGACAACGATGATACTTGTATTTCCAAACGTTTAATTTCTCTAAGAAGTGCGTTTTTATCCATTTGCATCCAAGCAAACATTTTTAGCATACTTACGGCTAATAATGAAATAACACCTCCAACTGCCCATTTAATAAGCTCGTTAGTGTTTTCTGTGTCAAAGAATTTTATCACACAAAATATGAATGCTCCAAAAAACACCAAGGTCATAAAATTCATGACATACATGATCCAACTGTTCTTACCTTTAAATAATCCTCCAAGCATTTGGAATACGTTTTGCTCATCCAATTCATCATAAAATTTCGATTCTTCTTCAGTTAATGTCTCCTTAATTAATTTATCGATGTCTTCCATATTAGTTTTCATAATAAACTTTGTTTTAGTCTTCCCACGAAAGTGGGAAACTGTTAATAATTTTTTTATATTTCTTTTAAAATTAATTTTAATTTTTCCCTAGCATGAAACAGTCTAGATTTAATCGTTCCTTGCTTTATTTTTAGCAACTTTGATATGTCATTTAATGGTAATTCTTCCATATAGAATAACCTTATTACTTCTTGTTGGTCTATTGGCAATTCAAGAATTGCCAAATAAAGTTTCTTTTTAAGAGCCGTTTTTTCATCATAAGGCTCATCTACTTCATAAGAGTTAAGCTTTATATTCTTTTTCCCTTTTAAATCTTTTTGACGTTTTCTTAAAACATCAATAGATTTTGTATGTACAATTCTCATTGCCCAACCACTAAAACTATAAGGGTCTTTTATTGTTTCTAGTTTATCTATTATAGTTCGCCAACTATCTTGGGCTACGTCTTTAGCTTCATCGGCATCTTTAACAATAAAAAAAGACTTTTTACAAAAATGCTTATGCCATCTCTTTACCAATTCTGCTAGAGCCAACTTATTTCCAGATTGATAATCCAGAATTAAAAGTCCGTCTTTTTCTTTTTCGGTTTGGTTCATTAAATGGTCGCTTTACATAATAGACGTGAGAACCCAAAATTGGTTCATTTTTAATTGAAGTTTTATAAAGATAGTTGAAATTTGTTCGAGTTACAGTATGCTTTCTTATTTTTGCCGCATGGCAAGAAAAAACAGAAAACAAATTTTTACCAATTTAGAAGTTATTGATGCTGGAGCAAAAGGAAAAACAATAGCAAAAGCACCTGATGGTAAAGTGATATTTTTACCCAATGCTGTTCCTGGTGATGTAGTAGATGTACAAACGTTTAAAAAACGTAAAGCCTATTATGAGGGTAAAGCCATTGCATTTCATAAACTATCTGATAAGAGAACTGAGCCTAAATGTGAGCATTTTGGTACTTGTGGTGGATGCAAGTGGCAACACATGAGTTACGATAACCAATTGTTTTATAAACAAAAAGAAGTTACTAATAATTTAACACGTATTGGACATATTGAACTTCCTGAGGTCACACCTATTCTAGGTTCAGCAGATCAGTATTTCTATAGAAATAAAATGGAGTTTTCGTTTAGTGATAGTCGTTGGTTAACACTTGAAGAAATAAACTCTAATGAAGATTTAGGTGATAAAAATGCCTTAGGGTTTCACATTCCTGGTATGTGGGACAAAATATTGGATGTTAAAAAATGTTGGCTGCAAGCAGATCCATCAAATAGGATAAGAAATGAAGTAAAGCAATTTGCTCTGGATAATGAATTGGAGTTTTTTAACACACGACAACAGTCTGGATTATTGAGAACACTCATGATTAGAACTACTTCAACTGGGGAAATCATGGTATTGGTTCAATTTTTTAAAGAGGATGCAACAAAACGTGAATTGTTATTGGACCATCTTGCATCCACATTTCCTGAAATTACCTCTTTACAGTATGTAATAAACGGAAAAGCCAATGATACCATTTACGACCAAGAAGTGATTTGCTATCATGGACGTGATCATATTTTTGAGGAAATGGAAGGCTTAAAGTTTAAAATAAATGCCAAGTCCTTTTACCAAACCAATTCAGAACAAGCCTACGAGCTTTACAAAATCACAAGAGATTTTGCAGGTTTAACTGGTAACGAACTGGTTTACGATTTATATACAGGAACAGGAACCATTGCACAGTTTGTTGCCAAACAAGCAAAAAAAGTAATTGGTGTTGAAGCCGTTCCAGATGCCATTGTAGCTGCAAAAGAAAATGCACAATTAAACAACATTGAAAACGTTGCCTTTTATGTAGGTGATATGAAACATGTGTTCAATAAAGAGTTTATTAATACACATGGTCAACCAGAAGTTATTATTACAGATCCACCAAGAGATGGTATGCATAAAGATGTGGTAAATCAAATATTAAATATTTCGCCAGAAAAAATAGTTTATGTAAGTTGCAACAGTGCAACACAAGCTAGGGATTTGGCTTTAATGGATGCCATGTACAAAGTAGCCAAAACACAAGCTGTCGATATGTTTCCACAAACGCATCATGTTGAGAATGTTGTGCTTTTGGAAAAGCGCTAAATAACAAAGATTAATGAAAAAAAATATCAACTTCTTTTTAATTATATTATTCTTAGGCTGTACCTCGGAAAAAGCAGAAGTCCTTTCTATAGAGAAAATTAAAAAGGATGTTTTTATTAGCGGTCAAATAGAAGATTATTACGATAATAAATCTACTAATCAAATTTCTGTTTATGTAAACGATTTCTTAGTCTCAAGTGATGGAAATGACTATAAGTTCTCAGTTGATTCTTTAGGTCATTTCACTATGTCTTTTCCTGTTCCAAGAAAGCAAGATGTTTTTATATATCGTAACATTGGATTCCCGCTAATAGTTGAACCTGGAGATAGCTTATCATTATCTTTTAAGGAAAATTTAGATTCTCAAAAAGAAGTTTACCGAAGTTTAAAAATCAATAGTACCTCTTCAACTTCAACCACAAATAAACAATTAGTAAAATTCAACCAAAATAAGCCTCAGAGCCTTGATGGTTATCATGATAAATTGAAAGTTCTTAAACCAAATGATTTCAAAATATATCACGATAATGTTTATAAGATTGAGAATGAATACATTGAATCATTTATAGCTAATAATGATATTACTGACGATCTAAAACAATGGTTATTAGTAAAAAAAGAAATAGAACCAATGAGCCAAATCTTAAACTATAAACTATATTATCAAATGTATGGATTAGGTGATGCAATGAAATTAAAACTAGATGAGAGTTTTTATAAGGATTTAAAAAATCTTTCAATGACTGATGAATCAAAACTAATTAACACATCGCTAACTTCTAGTTTTTTGAATTCCTATTATTTTTATTTCATTGATCAAACAATAGACGCTTATTATAAAACTTCACAAGTGGAAGAAAAAGATGGTTACAAAAAAATAGAAACTGAAAAAACAAGAGATTCATTAATACTAGGTTCAATAATCAAAATTAGTAAAGAAGATAAATTATTAGCCCAATTATTAATGAATGAAGCTCTTAACTTGAAATTCAACAATAATAATATAGAATATTACAACGAAGAAAAATCAACTTTCAATGATTTATTTGTAGGAAGTTATTTTAAAGATTACCATGAAGGTCAAGTTACATTTATTAAAAATCTAATTGAAGAGCCTATATTAGACAAAGACATAAAAATGTTAGATTTTAATACAGATAACTCTTCAGAGTTTATTGATGAAATAGTCAAAAATGCCAATGGTAAAATCATATATATAGATAATTGGGCTACTTGGTGTGGACCTTGTAAATCGGAATTTAAATATCATACTCCTCAATTTGTAGAAAAATATTCCAATGATGTGGAATTTGTTTACTTATGCTTTCAATCTGATGAAAAACTTTGGAAACCTACCATTTCACAATACAATTTAAAGGGGAAACATTACTACATAAAAAGAGGCCAAGAGCAGGCATTAATAAACTTATTTAATATAAGTGGATATCCAACATATACAATTATCAATAAAAAAGGTGAAATCATAAAATCTGACTTTAAATATAGACCTAGTAAAAAAGAGACTTCAATTATAATTGACAAACTAATTAGTGAATAGATGAATATACTTAAAAAAATAGGCCTGTTTTTTTTATTATTTATTGTGGTACAAGGTTGCGAAAAGGATGATATTTGCCCCGAAGAAACCGCTACAACACCTAGATTGGTTGTTAGGTTCTACGATGCTCTTTTACGTGAAAACACCAAATCAGTCTCAGGTCTATTTGTCTATGGTATTAACGATGCAAATGAAACTGTTTTCTTTAAAAATGTTTCCATTAGCACCACAGACTCTATAGCGATTCCTTTGAGAACAGATATTGATGTAACCAAACTGGTGTTTCATAAGGATTTATTAGACACTAGTGATTTATTGGTTGGAAACCCAGATACTATTGATGTGAAATACAAAAGAGAGGATGTATATGTGTCACGTGCTTGTGGTTACAAAGCTACTTTTACCAATTTGGAAACAGATTTTATTATAGATACAGACAACTGGGTTTCCAGTATTGACATAGTCGCAGAAAATAACACCATAAAAAATGAAAATGCAGCGCATATTAACATATATCACTAGTATCCTTACTGTGCTTCTGATGACTTTTTCAGTTGGTGCACAAAACGACAGTATTGCAAACGATTCCATTCGATATGTGCAAAAATATGGCCTGCGCTTAGGTGGTGATATAAGCAAGTTAGTTAGATCGTTTATTGATGATGATTATACAGGATTTGAAATTAATGGAGATTATCGCTTAACTAAAAACCTTTACATCGCTGGAGAGTTAGGAACTGAAGAAAAAACTACTAATAGCGATTATTTAAACTCTACTGCTCAAGGAAGCTATTTTAAAGGGGGAATAGATTATAACTTATACCAAAATTGGTTTGGCATGGAAAACATGATTTATAGTGGGTTTCGTGCTGGGTTTGGCACGTTTAATCAAACAATAAACCGTTACACTATTTATGATAGCAGCGGCCAACCTTGGGGACCACAAACCACAGTTGTTGACGGTTCTAAACAAAGTGGTCTAACAGCTATTTGGGGCGAACTTATTCTAGGTGTTAAAGCCGAAACGTTCAATAATTTGTATATGGGTTTCAACGTACAATTAAAAGGCCGCATTACCGAAACCGAGCCTAACAATTTTGAAAACCTCTATATTCCTGGGTTTGGACGCACTTATGACAGTGGAAGCTTTAGTGTTAGCTTTGGATATAATGTGTCTTATTTAATTCCTTTGTTTAAGAAGGATAAAGAATAGGTTTTAGTAACAACTTACAACTAACCCCTTTTTTTGATTAGGCAAATTATTGGTTATTAAAAATTTAAACCTAATTTCGTTTAAGGTGTAATAGAATAATTTAAAAAGTTTGCGCCAAAGCATTGTAACACATCATGAAAAAAACACTGATATTATTAATAACCATTCTAATTACTAACATAACTGAAGCGCAATTCATAAAGGAAAAGTCAATAAATGCTCAAATAGGATATGGCCTCAGTGCTCCTAATAATAGTATTGACGACATTGTTGACGACGGATTTTTTCTACAAGGTGAGTTAGTTCTAAAAGTAGCTTCTTGGGTTGAATTAAGACCATATGCAGGTGTAATCTTAACAAACTCAAACGGAAAAGACCTCAATGACAATCCAACAGATGAAAGAGCCGAATCAAAAGCATTTCTAATAGGCGGAAAAGCAAGAGTTAGAGCACCAATACCTTGGGTTGCACCATACATTGAAATAGGCATAGGTGCTTCAATTGGTAAATTTGAAACATTTACAGTCTATGACAATATTGATAAAAATGGAATAATTTACCATATACCTTTCTCTTTTGGGCTGGAATTGGGACGAAACAATAATGTTGATTTAGGATTCTCCTATTACTTTCAACCATCTGTTGAACAGTATGTTGGAGCATTTGCGGTTGGAATTACTCTACCTTTAAAAACAAACTAAAATTTCTATACATAACAGAATCGGGAAACTAAGCATGTGTTTAAAAATTGCTCAATTCAATAAAATGGATAACCTATCCTGAGCAAAGGCAACATAATCCCAAACTGATATTTATCATAGTAATTCCTTTAGAGTTTAAAGACCTTTAGTACTGGAAAAACATCAATCCTTAAATTCCAAGACTATGAAACCCTTAAAAACACTTAGCATAATTTTTCTCCTTACCCTTTTTGGTTGTGCACCAACCGAGGCTGTCCTGTCCGAGTTTGACGAAAGTGTGGATTTTGATAGCTATGACACCTTTATATTGTGCTTAGACGATTTATTTGTAAAAAACCCAAGATATCCAAACCACGACAATATTAAAGTACGTGAGCTCATAGGAAACGCAATTGAAACTGAGATGGCAAACAGAGGATATAAAACCAATGTCACAGAACCACAATTGCAAGCTGGATTTAAATTATTGGTTGAAGAAAAAGAAGCTACCTTTTTCGATTGTAAAGAACAGGATGAATATACATATTGGGAAGAATGCACCATAAACACTACTATTTACACCGATGAAACTTTAGTGGTTTACGTATCGGATCTTGAAAAAAACCAAATAATTTGGCAAGCATCCATAAAATGTGATTTAAGCAGATACAACAAGAAATTGCCAGAGTATGTCAACGAATTGGTAGCGACCTTGTTTAATGAGTACCCAAAAGTTGGTAGAACCCTATAAAAAGTAATAATTTTCTATTGATGAAGAATTAAAATGCTATGTATCATTATCATGCACACTTGAATCGAATATAGGATTTGATTCACGTAGCTTTTTTACAGGAATGGCTTCTAACTCTGCTGAGATTTCCTTATAAAATTCATCACTAAGCATAGCTGTGTGAATATTCCACCAATCCCTACGACCTGGTGAACTATGAAGTTGCAACCAATATTTCACTTTTCCATAATATAATGCTTCATCCAGAGCTCCTTGTTTGTATAGTTTGTAGCACATTTCCCACATACCTGTTTCGTAAAGACACCATAATGTAAATTGTTGTTTTTCCCATGCATTAAGTGAATTAAGATCCTCATTGCCACGTAAAGCAATTTTATATAGTTCTGTATTAGTGGTCAACATTTCGACCAACATTCTTTGATATTCATAAACTGCTGTTGTAGCTTCTCCTCGTAATTGCTTGTTATTTTGCTTTATTTGTGCAGATAGATAAATCAATGTAACTATCACTCCTATTGCTCCAAGTAGCCCTGCAATAGCCGCTACTGCTTCCCAATTTATAACCATTGTATCTTTCTTTTAATTACTAAATTAAACTTACACCTGTTTTTTAGCCTTTTTACTGCCTTCATACATTTCGTACTTTACCAAACGTGCTTCTAGTTTTGCATTAAATAGCTTGATTTTTCTAGAAGGTCGCAAACCAACATGCTTTAAACCTTCAAGGTTAGAAGTTATTAACCATGCATTGGTTCCAGGATAACCATGTTTTAAAGTGGTACCTACATCTCCATAAAACTCTTCTACATTCAAACTCTCCAAACGTTCACCATAAGGCGGATTAAAGACCATGTGTAAAGGCAAGTCGCCTGCTTTTTGGGTTTTAAAGAAATCTTCATGGCTTACCTTAATAAAATCTTCCAAATTGGCGTTTTTAATATTATCATTGGCTTTTCTAACTGCTGATGGCGATTTATCGTAGCCAATTATTTTATGATGAAAATCCCTCGTTTTACTAAGTAATGATTCTTCAATTTTTTCAAACAACTCAACATCCCAATCTTGCCAACGCTCAAAAGCAAATTCCTTACGCATTAAGTTTGGTGGAATGTTACATGCAATCATTGCTGCTTCTATAAGAATGGTACCACTACCACACATTGGATCCATGAAATCACTTTGCCCATCCCAACCTGATAGTATCACTAAACCTGCTGCCAAGACTTCGTTTATTGGTGCAATATTAGTTGCTGTTTTATAACCTCGTCTATGTAACGATTCTCCTGAACTATCAAGAGACACTGTACAAGTTTGCCTATCAATATGAATGTTTATTTTTAAATCTGGAAAACGTAAATCTACATTAGGTCTCGTGCCTTTGGTATCTCTAAATTTATCTACTATAGCATCTTTTGTTTTTAAAGCTATGTATTGCGAATGTGTAAATTTATCGGAGTGTACTGTGGCATTTATGGCTAAGGAACCATTTTCAGACATATAGTCTTCCCAAGGCATTTTATAAATATTGTTGTATAAATCTTGCTCATTAGTCACTCTAAAAATTTTTATGGGTTTTAAAATTTTAATAGCTGTACGCAACGCTAAATTGGCCTTGTACATAAAACCTTTATCTCCAACAAAGCTTACATTTCGAACACCAACTTTAACATCTTGTGCTCCTAAATTCCTTAATTCCCTTGCTAAAAGCTCTTCAAAACCAAATAAGGTTTTGGCTACCATTTTAAAATTATTATCCATATATAAATTAAACCTCAGAGCAAGTTCACTTTGTATTAATTGAAACAACTCTTAGATTATCAAAAAAAAAATTAATACTCAAATCTCGCTTGGCGAGCAAATAGATTGCAAAAATACTTTATTTTTGTTGCGACACATATTAATGTATGACAAAAGACACGAAAGATTGGTATTCTTCATGGTTTGACAC
>CALZKX010000050.1 GCA_945788155.1 uncultured Flavobacteriaceae bacterium | reverse complement strand
TCTGGAACATTTAAAGGAGCTATATTTGCAGGTATTAAAATTTTAACGTGGATTTTTAAATACAGCTTTAAACAATGATTTTAAAAACCATCATCATCGTTATTTATTCTACAGCACTCATACTTATTTTTATGTATGCTTTGGCACAGTTGAATCTGCTTTTTAATTATTTGTCTGCACAAAAAAAGAATGATACATCACCAAAGTTCGATTTTTCAAATTCAGAAGAAATTCCATCTGTCACCATTCAACTCCCTGTTTACAATGAACTTTACGTCATGGACAGGCTGTTGGATAATATTTCCAAAATAGAATATCCAAAAGGCAAACTTGAAATTCAGGTGTTGGACGATTCTACAGACGAATCATTTCAAGCTACAGCAAAACATATTAAGCGATTACAACAAACCGGCTTGGATATAAAACATGTGGTTCGTAATGACCGAAAAAACTTTAAAGCTGGAGCTTTAAAAGAAGGATTAAAAGTGGCAAAAGGCGAATTTATTGCCATTTTTGATGCCGATTTTCTTCCAAAAAAAGATTGGCTGCAACATACCATTCCATTTTTTAAAGACGAAAAAATAGGTGTCGTACAAACACGTTGGGGACATATCAATAGAGATTACTCTGTATTGACTAAAATTCAAGCATTTGCGTTGGATGCACATTTCTCTTTAGAGCAAGTTGGTAGAAATAGCAAAGGACATTTCATTAACTTTAACGGAACCGCAGGCGTTTGGAGAAAGAAATGCATCCTAGATGCAGGCAATTGGGAAGGTGACACACTTACCGAAGATTTAGATTTAAGCTATAGAGCACAGCTCAAAAACTGGAAATTTAAATACTTAGAAGATGTTGAGACACCTGCTGAATTACCTGTTGTAATTAGTGCAGCACGCTCGCAACAGTTTAGGTGGAATAAAGGAGGAGCCGAAAACTTTAGGAAAATGCTATGGAAAGTTTTAAAAAGCCAAAATGTTTCTACCAAAACAAAAGTTCATGGATTACTGCATTTATTGAATAGCACCATGTTTTTAAATGTATTGATTGTTGGTGTTTTAAGTATTCCGATGCTATACATAAAAAACGAGTATGCACACTTAAAAATATACTTTTATGTGATGAGTTTTTTCGTTATAAGCACACTCATCTTTTTTATATGTTATTGGTTTATGTTTAAAAAAACCTATGGAAATAGCATAAAAGGTTTTGTGCAATATATTGTTATGTTCTTAACGTTTTTCTCAATAGCAATGGGCTTTTCACTTCATAACTCTATTGCAGTAATTGAAGGTCACTTAGGGAAACGTAGCGATTTTATCCGCACACCAAAATTCAATATTAATTCTTTAAAAGATAGCTGGAAAGGCAATAAATACTTAAAGAAAAACATATCGTTAAACGTTATTTTTGAAGGCGTATTGATGCTTTATTTTGCCTTTGGCATGTATAGTGCTTTTGTTGTTGGTGACCAAGGTGGCGACTTTGGGTTGTTTCCGTTTCACCTTATGCTTTTTCTTGGTTTTGGCTATGTGTTTTTTAAATCGTTAACTTCTAAGGCTTAAAAACAATTAGGCTGGAAGTCTCTTTATTATAAACTTCATTTGTCCGCGATGGTTTGATTCATGCTCACATACATGAAACCATTTACAATAGTTGTTTGTAAGCTTGTTTTCAAAAAATGGTTCAGATTTCATAATCCAATCGTCATCTCTTTTTGCAAATTCCTTTTTGGTAACAGACCTTACTTCTTCAAGCTTAGATAAGTAGTAATCAATGTTATTCCCTTTTATTAATTCTCGTCCTTTTTCCCCAAGACCACTTGGCACATCCCATTCTTTTTTTATGTCATCACCCCAAGTTCCCCATGGCATATCGTCAAAGGTGTTTAATTGGTAGTATCTTTCGGTTGCAGCTAAATGCAAGAGCATGGCACCTATAGAATTTGACTCATCATCTATTTGAAAATCCAACTGTTCTATTGTTAAATCCTTAACTGTATCAATAACCCATTTACGCATCATGGTCATGGTTGAAAGTAGTGTTCCTATTTGTGGAGAGTACCCTTTTTGTGGGCCAACTATATATAAATTGTCTGGGTTTTGAATTGGCGTAGTTTTGGCAAAGTTAATTAATGGACTAGCAACTAGTCCTGCAGTTAAAAAAGCTGTTCCTTTAAGAAATTTTCTTCTGTTAGAATTTTTAAAATCCTTCATAATTTGGTTGGTTTTGGTTTTCTGATTATTATAAACGTTGTAAGTTGTTTGTTTTTAATAAATTACCGTTGCTTGCTAAACAAATTTAGCGATTTTTCTTATAAAATCAAGTAAACAATTGATTCATTAAAGTAAACGATAATTAATACTATTTTTGGACTAGCTACTTCTTTAAGTTCTCCACTTAATTATTTCCTTTTAATTTAAGACTTAGCAATTAGCTTTTTCACCCAATTAAAAACCACACTTGATCCTAAAGCCATAATTATCACAAAACCATTAAATAATATATCTAATGGGTCGAACACACGATTAGGTAAAACTATTTGAATACATTCATCAACTACTCCAATTAAAAAAGTAACAGCAAAAGAAAGCAAAGTAGGCAAAGGAATTCGTTTACCTTGTCTTACACGTTCAGTAATTGCTTTATGTATAAAAATTGCCAGTACACTATATTCAATTAAATGGCTGCGTTCAGGAATTCCCAACCTTAGAAAAAACAT
>CALZKX010000049.1 GCA_945788155.1 uncultured Flavobacteriaceae bacterium | reverse complement strand
TGCTTTTTTACGCGAGTTAATAATTTACCATATTCAAATAAGGTTAGTACATCTTTTGGATTTGTTTTTAAACTGTTTTCATAATTAATTAAAGCCTCATCATAGTTGCCTATAGCGATGCATGCCTTGGCAATTTTATTATAAACCTCCTCTTGGTTTTTATGGCTTTTGTATGCTTTAATCGCTTTTGTATAGTTACCGTGTATGTACAAACTATCTGCAAGCTGCAAAACCGAAGTTTGAGCTTCGGCTTTAAATGCTAAAAAAACTATAGTTATTAAAAGTACTTTCTCCATTTTTTAATTCTTGTTTTTTATATCTCCTTTTTTGTTTGAAACACTATCTTTTTCGGCCACTTGGAAAATAATTGGTAAGGAATAAGGTACAGTTACTGTTTCACCTTTTTGTTTTCCAGGAATCATTTTAGGCAAACTTTTAATAACCCTTACTGTTTCCTCTTCTAGTTGCGGATGTGGTGCTCTAGATTTAACACCAACAATATTACCTTGTTTGTTTATTTTAAACATGACTCTAATCGTTTGTCTTCCTGTTAAGCCTAAATCTCCAGCTAAATCTGTGTTAAAGTTGTTTTGTACATGTTTTGTAATAGCAATAGAAGTACATTCTCTTTGTTCCTTTGTTGTAGAAAGTGTTTCGCAACCTTCAAACATTGGTGGCTGTTCTATAACCGTAAATGGCACTTCTATTTCGTCAATCAATACGGTTTCTTGTTGAATGGTTTTTTTATCAGCTTTTTCGGCCATTTGAAAAATGATTGGCAACGAATAAGGCACAATCACTGCTTCTCCTTTATGTTTTCCAGGAATCATTTTAGGCAGACTTTTAATAACCCTTACAGCTTCCTCTTCCAGTTTTGGGTGTGGTGCTCTAGACTTAACTCCAACAATATTACCTTCTTTGTTTATTTTAAACATGACTCTAATTGCCTGCCTTCCTGTTAAGCCTAAATCTCCAACTAAATCTGTATTAAAGTTGTTTTGTACATGTTTTGTAATAGCAATAGAAGTGCAATTTCTTTGTTCGTCTTTTGTTAAATTTTCACATTCTGTAAAAATGGGCACTTGATCTACTACATCAAATCCAACATTTATACTTGGGCTATTTATAAGTACCGCTTTAGATTCATCTGTTTCATTCGCTACCGAAAATTCATTTGGATGTAAATGCATTTTAATCTCACTGCCTTTAACATTTGTCATCATTAATCTCGTAAAAAAAACATCTTTAGATAGTAACTTCTTTTTACTATTATATTTTTTCTTTTCTTCTTCTGTTAAATTATTCAAGTCATCAACCACCAATCTTAAAACACCATCATGAGTATTGTTTTCCCAAACTTCTTTGGCTTCATCGGTTTTTTTCCATTTTAAGTATTCATCGTAAGTTCTATCAAGTTTATGCTTTAACTCTTTTAGTGACCTTCTATCTATATCGGAAATATCGTTAGTTAGACCCAACATTTCTTGATAATATATTTGAGTTCTATAATATTCTTCTCTTGTGGCTAAGTATTTATCTGTTTTTTTGTGAAATTGCTGTAGTGCATTAAGCTTGTTTTCTATATTTTCTTTTAACTCATTTAATTCCTTGTTTAGCTTTTTTTTCAATTCTTTGTCAGACATAACCTGAGTAGTTTCATTAGAAACTTTAGTGTCTTGAGCATACGATGAAGAATACGCTAGCATTACCAACACTACTGGAATTAATAAAGCATATTTTAGCTTTAAAACCTGTTTTGATTTCGATTTAGATAACATCATGATTCGTTTTTTAATTAATGATTTTTTAAAAAATGTATTGATAAATGATACATTTTTAGTTTCAAAAACCTGGGTTAATAAATTTTGATAGTAGTCCGATTTATTTTGGGTTTTTAATGCTTCTTGGTCGGCAATATATTCATGCAACGACCTTACCCTTGCTTGATACATATACACTAAAGGATTAAACCAAAACAGTATGCGTTGTGCCTCAAAAAACAAAAGGTCTAAGGTGTGTTTTTGATTTACGTGTACCAACTCGTGTTTTATGATGATATTTTGTTCTTCTTCTTTCAAATTAGATCCTAAAAACACATAATGAAAAAACGAAAATGCCGACGTACTGTTTATTAATTTTACCAACAAGACATTGCCTTTCCATCGCTTAGGGTTTTTATAAATAAGCAGGCATATATGTGCAATCTTGAAAATAAACAGCAAGCTAGCCACAATAAGTCCTAGATAGAAAATTGTTTCGATATTCCAAGAAAATCCTCGGTTAGCAATTTCAATTTCAGGGAGGAGAACCTGATTGGTTTGCTCTATTGTATTGCCTATAAATATTTCAGGTAAAATCACAATATAATCTTGAGGGACCATTTGGTTAAAGGCAGTAACTTTAATAAAAGGTAATATTAACGATGCCAAGGAAGTCCCTATTAAGTACACCCTGTTCCAATTGAAGAAGGTTTCTTTTTTTAAAAATACATCGTACACCAATAAAAAGAATACCTGAAAAGTGATAATTTGTATGATATAATGCACCATAATTATTCCTTCTTATTAATTTCCTTTAACACTGATTCGAGCTCGTTTAAATTGATATCATTCTTTTTTACAAAGAAAGAGACCATACTTTTAAAAGACCCTTGAAAGTAATTATCTACCAATTTATTGATAGATTGGTTGCTGTAATCTTGTTGTTGCACAAGAGGAAAGTATATATGTCCTTTACCTTTCTTTTCGTAATCTACAAAGCCTTTACTCTCTAATATCCTAACAATAGTTGATACTGTATTATAGGCTGGTTTTGGCTCAGGCAACACATTTATAATTGCTTTTACATTGGCTTTTTTTAATTGCCAAAGCACTTGCATAATATCTTCTTCGGCTTTTGTTAACTGTTTCATGGTCATTTCCCAACTTGATTGGGGATTTTTTTAATTAAACATCAGGTACCTTCATAAGATGCTGAAACAAGTTCAGCATAGCATATTGATTTTAAATAGAATCAATATGCTAATATAACTAAATATTTAGTTTTAACTAATTTTTTAGTTTAAAAATGTAACATTTAGAGTGTATCTTCGTCAAATATTAAGTATTGACCATATATATAATTAATGGATATATTTTTAGTTTTTGTTGCAGCACTATTTATGTTATTAGGCATTATAGGAAGCTTTTTGCCAATACTTCCTGGGCCTTTAACTAGTTGGTTTGGGCTTTTAATTTTGCACTTAACAGATGCTATCCCTATGAATTGGGTATTCCTTGGCATTTGGCTTGCTATTGCAATTTTAATTTGGTTGTTAGATTACTTTATTCCAGCTATGGGAACCAAAAGATTTGGAGGCAGTAGATATGGTATGATTGGCACCACTATTGGGCTTTTGGTTGGTTTGTTTTCTCCCATTCCATTTGGGATTATTATAGGTGCTTTTGTTGGTGCTTTAATTGGAGAGCTCATAAATAAGAATGACAAAGACGTCGCCATAAAAGCAGCTTTTGGTTCTTTTCTTGGATTTTTAACTTCAACTTTTTTAAAATTTATTTTTGCAATTATTTATTTCGGGCTGTTTTTTATGAAAGTTTGGGAGTATAAAAGCTCCCTCTTTTAAAAACAAAAACCTTATGACCAACAGAGTTAGTCATAAGGCGTGTCAATTGCTATTAATTCAACAAATAAATTAGAGGGATAATTAATTCTTCGTTGTCTATTCAAATATATATAGAAACTTATAGATTTTGCTGTGGTAAAACCGCAGACTTGTTGCGGTAAAACCGTAATTTACAGCAATAGCTATCTATTCGAGAAGTTTTTAAAATTAAAAAAAAGTGGGTTTTATCATCTAAATACGAAAAGGTTTACGCTTTTATTACAAAAACCCTTTTTCCCGTGCTTCTTTTAGCAAGGTTTCGTCTCTACCGTCTTCAACATCGAATTGTAATTTTAACTGTTTTTTGCGTTTTTCAATGGCACTCAAAGATAAATCTATATGTTCTATAAGGCTTCGTGTTTTGATGCCTTGTGACAATAAATGAAGAATTTTACGGTTGGTATCATCTAAATAAATTTTACTTGTAATGGTTTTATTTAAAAAAGAATTGACAGTACTGCTGTAATATGGTGGATTGTTTAATATATGCTGAAAAGCCTCGGCCAATTCGCTAGATGTTAGGTCGCTTTTAATTAATAACCCTTCTGGGTCTATACTTCTAATGATGTTCAAAATTCTGAATGACTCATTAAACATAGTTAAAATTATAATTCTAGCTTCTGGTAAATAATCTCTTGTTAATATTGCAAGGTCTTCGCCTGAGGTGATCAAACCATCTTTTGATGCTGGTAAGCTTATGTCAAAAAAGCAAACATCGTACGATGTTTCTTGTTTAATTGATGCCTTTTTAATAAGCTCAAAAGCCATATCACAATCGTGGGCAATATCAATATCTAAATGTTGGTGTGGTTTTTTAGTGGCTACCAAAGTCATTTGGTAACCTTCGATAATCATTGGGTGATCATCGACCATTAGTATTTTTAAATGTTGTTCCATAATAGCTATACCACTGGAATAAATATTTTAATAATTGTTCCAATATCAATTTTGGAATAAACTTCGGCTTTCCCTCCTATTTCATTAACTCTTGAGTCAATGTTTTTTAGGCCTATTCCTTTTCTGGCTTTATTAACATTAAACCCAGAACCATCGTCTTCAATGGTACATAAAATTACATTATTTTTTAATTGGAAACTAATTTTTACAATACTTGCATTGGCATGTTTGTAAATATTTTGCATTGTTTCCTGTAACATTCTGTATATGTGAATTTTAGTTTTGTTTGGTACTTCTTCCCAATCTATATCACTACCATTTAAAAACTCATACTTGAGGTTATAAGCAGTAGTCTGTGTTTCGACCAATGTTTTAACGATATCTATAAAACTTGAGTCTGAAATAAAATCGGAATTTAAATCGTGTGATATTTTTCTAATCTCAGTTTCAATGGTCTTGAGTTGACCTATATAATGGCTTCTGGATTTAGCTGCATCTTCGGTTTGTACTAAATTTAAACTATCTAAACTCAACCTTGTGCCAAATAATTTTCCTAGAATACCGTCATGCAACTCTTCGGAAATGCGTTTTTTTTCGTGTGTTCGCCCTTCATTGATTTTATCTTGTTGGGCTAGCATTAAATTATAAATCTCCTCGTTCGCTTTTTGCTGTTTTTGTATAAATTCTAGTTTTCGGTTTTTAGCTCTTTGGGTAATAACAACATATAATAAGGTTAAACTAATCAATAAACCTACAGAGATTAACAGGAACAACAACCGTTCTTTAGAAAGTTGTACGTTATCGGCCTCTATTTTATCAACCTCAAAGCTTATTCTTGCAAATTTATTTCGAGCGACTCTTTCGTCTCGCAATAAACTATCATTAAGTTGTATGTATTCATTTAAATAATTTTTTTTAACCTCGCCTTTGTCAATTTTGGACATTAGCTTTAAAGATTTTAGAACAATGTCGTTGGAATTTGTTTCTCTTGCTAGTTTATAATTTTCTTTACCTAAGTTAAGAGCAGCATCTTTTTTGCCTATATCATAGTAAAACTGAGACATATCTGTTAAGATTGCCATTTTTCTAATGGGATCTGTAAGACTGTCACTTAACCTAATACCTTCTTTAAATTGAGCTTCAATACTATTAGTATCCTCTTCCAATAGGTGCCTGGTATAAGCCACATTTCCTAAAACAATAATATAGGTTTCAATGTCAAGTTCAAATAGTCGTTTATCATCGAGAAGTTCTTGAAATATTTGTAATGCCTCGTTTAAATCACCCTTCTCTCGTAAAGAAAAACCTATGTTATTTTTTGAGCTAAACTCATAATAAAGCGGTTCTTGCATTTTACTAGCAATTTCCAAGCTTTTTTCGTAATACTCTATAGCTTCATCACGCTGTTCCAAACGTTCGGAAATAATTGCCAATAAATTGTAAAGTGTCCATAGAGTATCTAAGTTTCTTTCGGTAGTTGGTAAAGTTTCTATTAATGAAATAGCGCGTATCGCTGTGGCTTCGCTTCCAGTATAATCTCTGGCTGTTTCTTGAATATTAGCAATGTTTAAGAGTATTTCACCTTCGCCACGAATATTATCCAATGCATGAAATATTTTTTCAGCATTATAGTAATAGTAATAGGCACTATCAATTTTTGCGTTATTGGCGTAATAGTAGCCTAAGCCATAATTGACATTAGCTATTATTAAAGAATCATTTAGTTCAGTAGCTAATTTTAAGTTTTTTAAACTAATATTTTTATACAATTCGCCTTTATCTATATCTAAATATCTAAAGGCTAAATTGATATTGCTTTTTAATAAGGTTGAATCTATTTGCAGTTTTTTTGATAATTCACTGGCGTTTTTGGCATGAACCAGCCTAAGTTCTAAATCTATATTTCTGCTTCTGGATAGCTTTCTAAGCAAATCAATACTGTCCAGTTTTTGCTCCATATCTTTACTTTGTGCAAAAGAGTTGTGGGACAATAAGAACAGAATAAATATAAATGAGTAACGATACAATGTAATAGTATTTATTGGCTATCAAATTTAGAATAAATTATGACAAAAGTTAAACCTATTACAAATTCTTGGTTTATTACATAAAAAAAGCTCCTAATGTTTCCATAAGGAGCTATATAATTATAACATTTTTATGATATACTAAAGTTCTTGAGTAGGTCTTTTGTCTTTTTTTACTACACCTGCTATATACTTAAACTCTGTTTTATCTACTTTTTGAAAAGTATCAGCAAGTTTAACATCATTTTTTTTACTAGTTCCAGAAATTGTTAGACAAAATACTGCAACTATCATTAAGGTGATTTTTAGGAATTTCATAGTTATTAAGTTTGGGGTTATTATTATATCTATTATTTTACATTTTTTAATGTACTAATAGTTATAGTTTGTGAGGGAGCACAATGGACTAATAATAACTAAACACACTATGGCGTTTAAATTGAGGGAATACATTTTTAATATAAAAACGTACTAATAAAGGATTAATTAAATATCTTAAAAAGCAAGAGGGAATTGTTTGGGGCTTAATAAGAGAAGTAAATGTAGAATCAGTTTCAATGAAGAATTAAAAAATACGATAAAGTGTATTAAAAAATCGATGAACTGTTGTTGAAAAGTATTTTTCCTACAAATATTATGCGTTTATCTAAACTTTTTGTATTGCTAATATATGAATTAATATCTGGCGATTTACAATATTGCTTTTCTTAATACCGAAATTGGGTGCTTGGACATTTTATAAACGCCATCCCTTATTTGATGCCTGCAACTTGTGCCTGAAGCAACAATAATTGTTGCTTCATCTACATTTCGAAGTTTGTTAAATAAAGATTGCTCTCCAATTTGCATGCTTAATTCGTAATGCTCTTTTTCATATCCAAAAGATCCTGCCATACCACAGCAACCAGTATTCATGATGGTAACACTATAATTTTTGGGCAAAGACAGCATGTTAAAAGTGTGCGACATATTACTTAATGTTTTTTGATGGCAATGACCATGTATTTTAATTGTTTCTACTTCTTGACAAAAACTGTTCGAGTTTATTTTTCCTTGCTTTATATTAGTATCAATAAATTCCTCGATGGTAAATGTATTTTTGGAAAGTGTGTGAGCGGCTTGTTTGTCATCAGCCAAACGCAAGTATTCATCCCTAAAGGTTAAAATGGCCGAGGGCTCAATACCTACCAATGGTATTTCGCTACCAATGAGGTTTTTAAATATGCTTACGTTAGTATTTGCTATCTCTTTGGCTTTATTTAAAATTCCTTTAGATATATAACTTCTTCCGCTTTCAACATGGTTAGCAACATGTACCTTAAAGCCTAAATGTGATAACAATGTTACAGCATCAATCCCTACTTCGACATCATAGTGGTTTGTAAACTCATCTACAAACAAATAGAGCTCACCGTTTTTAAATGTTTGTTTTTTAAGTTGCTCCTTATGCTTTTGAAACCACTTAAAAAAAGTGGTTTTATATAATTTTGGAATACTCCTTTTTGATGCAATTCCCATAACTTTTTTTGCAACTGAAGATTTTAAAATGGTGTTTGTGAAAGTTGGGAGTTTACTCCCTAAATTATTCCATTTATTATTTGACGCTAACAGTTTGGTTCTAAAAGGTATGCCGTGGGTTTTGTAATATTGATACTGGAACTCGGCCTTTAAGGTCGCTACATCCACATTGCTTGGACACTCACTTGCACACGCTTTACAGCTTAAGCAAAGGTCAAATACCTTTTTGAGCTCCTCACTATTAAACCTATTTGTTTCTTTAGAGGTTGTTAAAATTTCTCTTAAAGCATTTGCTCGTGCTCTTGTTGAATCTTTTTCGTTTTTGGTAGCTCTATAACTTGGGCACATTGTTCCTCCAGCAAATGATGGTTTTCGACAATCGGCTGAACCATTACATTTTTCGGCAGCTCGAAGGATTCCTTTGCTATCTGAAAAATCAAGAATAGTTTCTATTTTAGGCTCTATTCTATCTTTTTCGTATCTAAGATGTTCATCCATTGGAAATGGATCTACAATTTTGCCCTTATTAAAAATATTATGAGGATCGAATGTAAATTTTATTTTCTTTACCAATTCATAATTCTTCTCACCAATCATTATAGGTATAAATTCTGCCCTAACAATTCCATCGCCATGTTCGCCACTAAAAGAACCACCATACTTTTTAACTAAAAGTGCCGTTTCATGGGTAATCTGTCTAAACAAATGTACATCAGCTGCTTTTTTTAGGTTTAACATTGGACGTAAATGTAATTCGCCAGCTCCTGCATGCGCATAATAGACTGCTTTTTGGCTATACTTATCCATTATTGCAGTAAACTCTTTAATATATCTAGGAAGATCTTTAAGCTCAACAGCTGTGTCCTCAATACATGGCACCGCTTTTTTATCGCCAACAATATTCCCTA
>CALZKX010000048.1 GCA_945788155.1 uncultured Flavobacteriaceae bacterium | reverse complement strand
GTGTTATTGGACAAATTATACCTTGGAATTTTCCATTAATGATGCTAGCTTGGAAAATTGCTCCAGCCATAGCCATGGGAAATACAGTCGTATTAAAACCAGCCGAATTTACACCATTAACAGCATTGCTATTTGCCGAAATTTGCCAGCAAATAGGTTTACCAAATGGTGTGGTAAATATTATAACTGGTCAGGGTAAAACAGGTGCTGCACTTGTAGATCATAAAGAAGTAAATAAAATTGCATTTACAGGTTCAACCGAAGTTGGTAAAATTATACGTAAAGCAACAGCAGGAACGGGTAAAAAACTATCGCTTGAGCTAGGTGGGAAGTCGCCATTTATTGTGTTTGAAGATGCCGATTTAGATAGCGTGGTAGAAGGTGTTGTAGATGCTATTTGGTTTAACCAAGGTCAAGTATGTTGCGCTGGTTCAAGATTGTTGGTTCAAGAGAGTATTGCAGAGAAGCTCTATAAAAAAATAAGAGCTAGAATGGAAACCTTGCGAATTGGAAATGCCTTGGATAAAAGTATTGATATGGGAGCTGTGGTTGCAAAAGTGCAATTAAAAACCATTACAGATTTGGTTAAACAAGGAGTCGATGAAGGAAGTACACTTTGGCAACCTTCATGGTCATGTCCAAAAGATGGTTATTTCTATCCTCCAACATTGTTTACTAATGTAACACCATCTTCAACCATAGCGCAAGAAGAAATATTTGGGCCAGTTTTAGTTGCCATGAGTTTTAGATCACATAAAGAAGCGGTTAAGTTGGCAAATAATACACGATACGGTTTGGCATGCAGTATTTGGACCGAAAACATTAATCTAGCTTTAGATATTGCACCACAAATAAAAGCAGGAACCGCTTGGATAAATTGCACCAATGTATTTGATGCGGCATCAGGATTTGGAGGATATCGTGAATCTGGTTTTGGAAGGGAAGGAGGTTTGGAAGGTTTGTTTGAATATTTAAAACCTAAAGTTGACGACTTACTCTTGGATAATCCAATTAAGGCTGCCAAAAAAGCTGAAACTAAAACTATGGGTAATGGACAACCTCAACCTCTTGGTATAGATAGAACAACCAAAATGTATATTGGAGGCAAACAAGCTAGACCAGATGGAGGTTATAGCACCATCATTAAAAGTGCTAATGGTGATTATGTTGGTGAAGTTTCTAAAGGAAATAGAAAAGACATTAGAAATGCTGTTGAAGCGGCACATTCTAATACTAGTTGGGAAGGCAAAACAGGACATACAAAAGCTCAGGTACTGTATTATATAGCCGAAAACCTAGACATTAGAAGAGAAGAATTTGCAAATAGAATTGTACACATGACAAACCAGAGCATAACTTCGGCTTTGGAAGAAGTAAATTTATCAATAGAAAGAATTTACTACTATGCAGCTATGGTTGATAAATACGACGGAAAAGTGCATCATACCATTCATAGAAATGTAACCTTGGCTATGCCTGAAGCCATTGGTGTTATGGGAATTGTTTGCCCTAATGAGTCACCATTATTAGGATTTATTTCCACAGTTATTCCTGCCATAACAATGGGTAATAATGTGGTTGTAATCCCTTCGGAAGACATGCCATTTTCAGCAACCGATTTTTATCAAATTCTTGAAACATCCGATGTTCCAGATGGAACCGTAAATATTGTAACAGGTAGTAAAGAAGAACTGGTTCAAGTATTGGCAAAACACGACGATGTAGATGGTATGTGGTATTTTGGTTCCAAAGAAGGCTCTACTGAGATTGAGTTATTATCGGCAGATAATATGAAAAGAACTTGGGTAAATTATGGAAAACATAGAAATTGGTTGGACAAAACACAAGGGGAAGGCACTACCTTTTTAAAACGAGCTAGTCAAATCAAGAATATATGGATTCCTTATGGTGCTTGATAATTATTAACTTATAAATAAAATTTCAATATGAGTAGTATCCACATAGGAGCAAAGGTTGGAGATATAGCAGATACAGTATTACTTCCAGGAGACCCATTAAGGGCAAAACATGTAGCCGAAACGTTTTTGCAAGATGCCGTTTGTTATAACAATGTAAGAGGTATGCTTGGTTATACAGGGTATTATAATGGTAATAGAGTGTCCATACAAGGAACAGGAATGGGAATGGGAAGCGTTGCTATATATGTTCACGAATTGATTAACACTTTCAAGGTCAAAAACTTGATACGAGTTGGTACTTGTGGGTCGATACAACAGGGCATTCATTTGGGTCAAGTAATGTTGGCAATGAGCGCCTCGGGAGACGCAGACGCTAACAGCCTATATTTTAAAGGCATGCATTATGCAGCAACAGCTGATTTTGACTTGTTAATGAAAGCTTATGAAGCTGCTCAAAGATTAAGAATTAACACACTTCAGGGTTCGGTTTTTAGCACCAATACATTCTACGATAATGAGCCAAATAGATGGGAAAAATGGCAAAAACATGGTATTATTGGCGTTGAAATGGAGACGCAAATGCTGTTTACACTAGCAAAAAGGTTTGGTGTAAAGGCACTTTCTGTTCTTACAGTTAGTGATAATATTGTTACAGGAGAAACAACAAGTTCTTTAGATAGAGAACAATCATTTAACGATATGATGAAAATTGCTTTGGAGTTGGCTTAAAACAAATTTTTATTTTTAGAATAACTGAACCAGAATTATTTTTTTAATTCTGGTTTTTTTACTAGAAAAAGTCAAGATGAGTTCATTCTATAAGGGGTTTATACACAATTTGTTACAAAAATAAAAAAGCAGCACTCATCTTGTTTAAGAATCATGCTGCTTTATCACCTGCCTACTGTTAGGCAGGACTAACCAACCAAATATAAGACTGTTTTATAAACAAAATGTTACATTATTTCTACTGGATTAACTCGTAATTAACAAGTTTGCTAAAGTTTAAGCTTCAATTTGTTCATGAATTATTTCTTCCATACTGTTTACTGAGTGACTCGTGCCAACTCTATCAGCTCCTGAGCCTATGTGTTTTAAAACTGTATCAATACTTCCAATATTGCCTGAAGCCTCAATTTTTAACTGACCCTTAACAGTTTTTTTTATCATTTTAACAGCGGTAAGAGTAGCTCCGCTTTTTGAAAACCCTGTGGACGTTTTAATAAAATCGGCTCTGGCATCAATGCAAATTTGACAGATCCTTAGAATTTCATTTTTTGATAGCTCACTAATTTCAATAATGACTTTTAATGGTTTTTTGTCGATAGCTAATTTAACATCGCGAATATCCTTGTAAACACCAACATAGTTCCTGCTTTTAAGCATACCAAGATTAATGACCATCTCAATTTCATCAGCACCATCTTCAATGGCCTTTTTTGCTTCCATCACTTTGGCTCTTGTTGATGAAGAACCAAATGGGAATCCTACTGTAGAACAAACTTTAACATCGCTTTTATTTAGATAGCTTTTTGCACTTAAAACGTTGCAGCTATTAACACAAACCGAATAGAGCTTGTACTGTTTGGCTTCTTTACATAGTTGGACAATGTCTTTTTTTGTGGCTATTGGTTTTAGTTGTGAGTGATTAAAATAGGCTTGGAGTTGCATTGAATTTTGTTTTAGTATTTTTGACTTTACTTTATATACGGTGTTTTTTTATGGAAAGATTTTGATGTTTAAATATTTAAGTTTTAATTAAGATTTTTTTAATAGTTGATACATTTCAAAACATAAAAAAGCAACAATCATCATTTTTATGAATCATGTTGTTTTTTATCTGCCTTTCGTTAGGCAGGACTAACCAACCAATTATGAAAATTCGTGAAAACGAAATTTACATTTCTTCAACCAAATCGTTTTGATTTCTAAATACCAGTCCATCATCAAACGAATCAAGTAGTATAATGCTATCTATTGTAACAGTTCCAGCTAAAATTTCTTTACTTAATTCATTAAGCACTTCTTTTTGAATGACACGTTTTATAGGTCGAGCACCATATTCTGGATTGTATCCTTTTTCGGCCAAATAGGCGATTGCTTCTTGTGTTGCATCAAATGTGATACCTTGTTGTGCGATCATTTTTGTAACAGACTTTAATTGTAGTCCAACAATATCCGTTATGTTTTCCTTGCTTAAAGGTGTAAACATAATGGTATCATCAATTCTATTTAAAAATTCTGGTCGCACACTTTGTTTTAGTAATGCCAGCACATCTATTTTAGCAGCTTCAATTGCTGAATCTATATCTTTGGTGGCATCAAAACGCTCGTGAATAATTTGACTTCCTATGTTTGAGGTCATGATAATAATCGTGTTTTTAAAATCGGCCACACGCCCTTTATTATCTGTTAAACGTCCTTCATCCAATACTTGCAATAATATATTAAAGGTATCTGGATGCGCTTTTTCAATTTCGTCCAATAAAACAACTGAATACGGTTTTCTTCGAACCGCTTCGGTTAATTGTCCACCTTCTTCGTAACCAATATATCCTGGAGGTGCTCCTACCAATCTACTCACTGCATGACGTTCTTGATATTCACTCATATCTATTCTGGTCATCGCATTTTCATCATCAAATAAATATTCTGCCAAGGCTTTAGCCAATTCTGTTTTACCAACTCCAGTGGTTCCAAGGAACAGGAAAGTACCAATAGGTTTTTGAGGGTTTTGCAATCCTGCTCTACTACGCCTAACAGCATCACTTACAGCTATAATGGCTTCGTTTTGTCCAACGACGCGTTTGTGCAATTCATCTTCCAATTTCAACAGTTTTTCTCGATCACTTTGAAGCATTTTGGTAACAGGAATCCCTGTCCATTTTGCTACAACTTCGGCAATATCTTCGTAAGTGACTTCTTCTTTTATTAAAGAATTTTCGGCTTGTTCTTTTAATTTTTCTTGAAACAATTCGAGCTGTTCTTGAGCTTCCTTAATCTTTCCGTAGCGTAATTCGGCTACTTTGCCATAATCGCCTTCACGTTCAGCACGTTCGGCTTCCAATTTATAGTTTTCAATATCTTGTTTGATGTTTTGAATATTATCAACAACCTCTTTTTCGCTTTTCCACTTCGCATTTAGGTCATTTCGTTCTTCCTTCAAATTGGCTAAATCCGATCGTAAGGACTTTAATTTTGTCTCATCCTTTTCGCGTTTAATGGCTTCAATCTCAATTTCCAATTGCATAATCTTTCTATCCAAAACATCCAGTTCCTCTGGTTTTGAATTGATTTCCATTCGCAATTTAGATGCAGCCTCATCCATTAGGTCAATGGCCTTATCTGGTAAAAAGCGGTTGGTAATATATCTGGTTGATAATTCTACTGCACCAATAATAGCCTCATCTTTGATGCGAACCTTATGATGTGTTTCATATTTTTCCTTGATACCACGAAGGATTGAAATGGCACTTTCGGTATCTGGTTCATCAACCATCACTTTTTGAAAACGTCTTTCCAGAGCTTTGTCTTTCTCGAAATACTTTTGGTATTCATCCAACGTAGTTGCTCCAATGGCACGCAGTTCACCTCGTGCTAAAGCAGGCTTTAATATGTTTGCGGCATCCATGGCTCCTTGTCCGCCACCAGCACCAACAAGCGTGTGTATTTCATCTATAAACAATACGATATCTCCATCGCTAGTCGTAACTTCTTTAATAACGGCTTTTAAGCGCTCTTCAAATTCTCCTTTAAATTTTGCACCAGCAATAAGTGCACCCATATCCAATGCAAATATTTGTTTGTCACGAAGATTTTCAGGAATATCACCATCGATTATTCTGTGTGCCAAACCTTCTGCAATAGCAGTTTTACCAGTACCTGGTTCACCAACTAAAATGGGATTGTTCTTGGTACGACGAGATAAAATTTGAAGAATACGTCGTATTTCTTCATCACGACCAATTACAGGATCCAGTTTTCCATCCTTTGCCAATTGGTTGAGGTTTTTCGCATATTTATTTAAGGCATTATACGTTTCTTCTTGAC
>CALZKX010000047.1 GCA_945788155.1 uncultured Flavobacteriaceae bacterium | reverse complement strand
TGGTGATGGAAAAGAAATTCCACAACTAGCTTGGGCAAAAGCATTTAGAGATGGTGATTTTAGATCTGGATATTATAGAGACCAAACCTTTATGATGGCTATTGGCGAATTAACCATTCAGCAATTTTTCGCTGGTCTTTATGCGCATACCGAAATTGAAGCAGACCCAATGAGTGCTGGAAGGCAAATGGGTGGTCATTTTGGAACACATAGTCTGGATGATAATTACAATTGGAAAGACCTCACCAAGCAAAAAAATTCTAGCTCAGACATTTCTCCTACCGCTGGTCAAATGCCAAGGTTATTAGGATTGGCTCAAGCATCCAAAATTTACAGAAATGTAAATGGAATTAATAGCTCAAAATTTTCGGTAAATGGAAATGAAGTCGCTTGGGGAACTATAGGCAACGCAAGTACAAGTGAAGGTGTGTTTTTTGAAACCATAAATGCAGCAGGCGTATTGCAAGTCCCAATGGTTATTAGTATTTGGGATGATGAATATGGAATTTCCGTACATGCAAAACATCAAACTACCAAAGAAAACATCTCTGAAATCCTTAAAGGCTTTCAGCGAGACAAACATGGTAATGGCTACGAAATTATAAGAGTAAAAGGTTGGGATTATGCTGGATTGATAAATGCATTTGAAGAAGCTTCAAAAATAGCCAGAGAAGAGCATGTTCCAGTACTGTTACACGTACAAGAGCTCACGCAACCACAAGGGCATTCAACTTCAGGGTCACACGAACGTTATAAAAGCACTGAAAGATTAACTTGGGAAAAAAACCATGATTGCATTGCTAAAATGCGTGAATGGATGATTAGCAATAGTATTTTTACCAACCAAGAAGCTACACAAATAGAAAAAGATATTAAAAAACAAGTGAGAGATGGTAAAAAAGCAGCTTGGAACGCTTTTATTTCTCCTATATTAAAGGACCAACAAGAGCTTATTGCTTTACTTGAAAATGTGTCACACACGAGTCACAATAAGGTTTTTATCCAAAAAACAGTAAACGACCTAAATGCAATTCATGAACCAACAAGAAGAGATGTTATTTCTGCTGCTCGAAAAGCACTACGTTACATTACTTTTGATGATTCTGTTGAAAAAGAAGCATTGCAAACTTGGATAAATAACTATTTTACCATCAACCAACCAAAATACAGCTCTCACCTTTATAGTGTATCGGCTGAAAAAGCCACAAATATAAAAGCTCTCGCACCAACTTATGATGACAATGCTGCTATGGTAGATGGTAGAATTATTATAAGAGATAATTTTGACGCCATATTTGGCAAATATCCCGAAGCACTTATTTTTGGTGAAGATTCAGGTAATATTGGAGATGTAAACCAAGGCTTAGAAGGTTTACAAAAAAAATATGGCGAACTTAGAGTTGCTGATGTAGGTATTCGAGAAGCCACCATTGTAGGCCAAGGAATTGGAATGGCCATGAGAGGGTTACGGCCAATAGCCGAAATCCAATATTTGGATTACATAATGTATGCACTTCAAATAATAAGTGACGATCTTGCAACCTTACATTACAGAACTTTGGGCAAGCAAAAGGCACCAATGATTATTAGAACAAGAGGCCACAGGCTTGAAGGCATTTGGCATTCTGGCTCGCAATTGGGTGGTGTACTAAATTTAGTTAGAGGTATTCATGTGCTAGTTCCTAGAAACATGACCAAAGCAGCTGGATTCTATAATACCATGCTTGAGAGCGATCAACCAGCACTAATTATTGAGTGCCTGAACGGTTACCGACTAAAAGAAAAAATGCCTAACAATATAGGTAAGTTTAAAACACCTGTTGGTGTTGTTGAAACTGTAAAAGAAGGCGCAGATATTACTTTAGTATCTTACGGTTCTACTTTAAGAATTGTTGAACAAGCTGCAAAAGAATTACTAGAAGTTGGTATTGACGCCGAAGTAATTGACGTACAATCCTTAATACCTTTTGATATCGCTCACGATATTTCTAAAAGCCTAAAAAACACCAATCGCTTAATGATTATTGATGAAGATGTTCCTGGAGGTGCTTCAGCTTATATTTTAGATGAGATTATGAATACACAAAATGGCTACCAATTTTTAGATAGCCAACCTCAAACACTAACTGCAAAAGAGCACAGGCCAGCTTATGGCACTGATGGTGATTACTTCTCAAAACCCTCTTTAGAAGATATTTTTGAAGCTGTTTACAATGTGATGCATGAGGTAAATCCTGAGGATTATCCGAAACTTCGTTAATTGCAAAATTTTATTCTCTCATAACCATAGCTTTTTTTTTATATATTTAAGTACTTAACACCTTAAATATGCTAACCAAAAAAGATAAAGAGCAACTTAGAAGTATTATTTTTCGTCATCTAGATGGTATTGCTGTTGCTACTACTGCTTTTGCTTTACACAAAAAAGGTATTTATAAATATCTCATTGAGAATCAAGAAACAACCCTTAACGAGCTCACAAAAACTTTTAATGCTAATGAAGGTTATTTAAATATCGCATTAAGGATTTTATCTTCACAAGGTTGGCTAGACAGAAGGCTTGATAATGACACAAATGTGATTACTTATTCAACTAATGAAAACAGTAAAAAAGCATTTAGCTTAATTCCTCTATATGAAAATGCTATAAACCTCATCTCCTATACCATAAAGTTTCCCGAAGAACGCATTGGCCCTGACGCTTTTAGTGCTTTAGAAAAAATATCTAATAAATATAAAAACCATTTTGGTCTAGAGAACATAAAAGAAGATTCAATCGAACACCAAATATTAATGCATATTGAAGGTGTAATTATTGCGCCAATAATAGTCATGTTAGGTGTTAACGGATTGTTTCATAAATACTTTATGGAAGCATCATTTAGAGCTCAGGAATATCATAAAAACCCTGAAAGCTTTAAAAAAATATTGGATTTTTTTGTCCATTTAGGATGGTTCAATAAAAAAAAAGAAACCTATCAATTCACAGAAAAAGGTTTGTTTTTCGCAAAGCGCGCAAGTGCTTATGGCGTAACTGTGTCTTACTTGCCAACGTTTCACAATCTAAATGAACTTATTTTTGGAAACCCCTTAGTACTGAAAACAGATTCACCAAACGACACCGAAAAACATGTACATCGTGAAATGAATGTTTGGGGAAGTGGTGGCGCACATTCTACCTATTTTAAAGTGATTGACGCTATAATAATTGAGCTTTTTAATAAACCAATAGACGAGCAACCAAAAGGTATTTTAGACATGGGCTGTGGCAATGGTGCGTTTATTCAGCATATTTTTGATGTTATTGAGCACCAAACCTTTAGAGGTAAATTACTTGAAGAACACCCATTATTGCTCGTTGGAGCCGATTTTAATCAAGCGGCTTTAAAAGTAACAAGAGCAAATCTTATTAAAGCTGATATTTGGGCAAAAGTAATTTGGGGAGACATTGGCAGACCAGATTTGTTGGCTAACGATTTAAAAGAAGATTACAACATCGATTTAAAAGATTTGTTGAATGTTAGAACCTTTCTTGACCACAACCGTATTTGGGAATCTCCAAAACAAAGTACAAATAGAGTTGGCAAATCATCAGGGGCTTATGCTTTTGAAGGAAAGCGGCTTAACAATCGTGTCGTTGAAGATTCTCTAAAAGAACATCTGGAAAAATGGAAACCCTATGTGGAAAATTTTGGCTTACTTATCATAGAACTACATACCGTAAACCCGAAACTTGTATCAAAAAACCTTGGCAAAACAGCAGCAACAGCCTATGATGCTACTCATGGCTATTCAGACCAATATATTTTGGAAGTCGATGTATTTAATGCCATTGCAGCAGAAGCTGGACTTTACCAAGACGAACGTTATTTTACAAAGTTCCCAAACAGTGAGTTAGCAACAGTGAGTATTAACCTTTTAAAAGGAAAATAAATTGTTTGGCATGAGTTAATCCGTGTTGGACGAAATTTGTTGATTGGCATTCATCTTTGTTATTGATTTGTTTTTAGAAACCAAAAAAAAACATGGAAATTATGAAAACACGATCGCTTATATTGCTTTGTTTATTAGCATTTTTTAGTT
>CALZKX010000046.1 GCA_945788155.1 uncultured Flavobacteriaceae bacterium | reverse complement strand
TTAAAAACTCATCGTTAAATAAATCGTCTTTGTTCATAATGTGTAAATATTTAAAATTAAAAAAAAATAGCTTGGGTCATCACCCAAGCTATTTTTTTAACTTACACACTTTATGAGATAGTGCCAAAAAAACCTAACATCATAGATATTAGGCTTCTTGTTTTATGAGATTCGCTGCTTTCGCAGGAAAATTATTAATCTTCAACCAAAACCCAATCACCTTTGGTAATTAAAGGTTCTGCTTGTTTATATTTTAGGGTTTTGCTTTCACCACTAATTACATTTTTAATCGTTATGCGATCGTTACGTCCAATTTTTGGTCTGTCACGTACAATGGTTTCTACCACTTGTTGTTGACGCTGTGTGTTACCTGCTGCTCTAGATTCAGCAGAACGCTCATCTAAGTTTTGAATTTCTTCTTTAGTTGTTTGTGTTTTTTCTCGTTTTCTCGCTTTAGCTTCTTGAATGGTATTTGCTGTTTCTTGAGGTATTTCACCTTTAAACAAGAAGGAAATAACATCCTTATTTACTTGATCGATCATTACTTTAAATAACTCAAATGATTCGAATTTATAAATCAATAATGGATCTTTTTGTTCGTGAACAGCTAACTGTACAGATTGCTTTAATTCGTCCATTTTACGAAGATGCGTCTTCCAAGCATCATCAATAATAGCTAACGATATATTCTTTTCGAAATCGGTAATTAGCTGTTTACCTTTGGTTTCATAAGCTTTTTCAAGATCAGTAATTACTTGTAAATTCTTAATGCCATCTGTAAAAGGAACAACAATACGTTTAAATCTATCACGTTGTGTCTTATAGACATTTTCTATAACTGGATATGCTAAATCAGCATTGCGTTCCATTTTCTCTTTATAATGAGCAAAAGCTGCTTTATAAATAGTCGATGAAATTTCTTGAGTAGAAAGCTTTTCAAATTCATCCTGAGTAATTGGACAGGGCAGAGAGAAATAGCGAATCAATTCAAACTCAAAGTTTTTGAAATCGTTTGCTTCTTTATTTGTTTCTGCAATAATTTCTGATGTATCAAAAATCATATTAGCTAAATCCACACGTAAGCGCTCACCAAATAAGGCATGAAAACGACGCTTGTAAACCACTTCACGTTGCGCATTCATCACATCATCATACTCTAATAATCGCTTACGAACACCAAACTGATTTTCCTCTACTTTTTTCTGAGCGCGCTCAATAGATTTTGAAATCATAGAATGCTGAATCACTTCGCCTTCTTGTAATCCCATTCTATCCATCATTTTAGCAATACGTTCACTACCAAAAAGACGCATTAGGTTATCTTCAAGCGATACATAAAATTGAGAACTTCCAGGATCTCCTTGTCGTCCAGCACGACCACGCAACTGTCTGTCTACGCGACGAGAATCATGACGTTCTGTACCAACAATAGCTAAACCACCAGCAGCTTTAACCTCATCACTAAGTTTAATATCTGTACCACGACCAGCCATGTTGGTAGCAATGGTTACTTGTCCAGTTTTACCAGCTTGATCTACAATTTCGGCTTCTTTTTTATGTTGCTTCGCATTTAATACGTTATGTGGTATTTTTCTAATACTTAGCATTTTCCCCAATAACTCACTAATTTCAACAGAGGTGGTTCCAATTAAAACAGGACGTCCAGCTTCTGATAGTTTTGTTACATCATCAATAACGGCATTGTATTTTTCTCGTTTCGTTTTATAAACTAAATCTTCTTTATCATCACGAGCAATTGGACGGTTAGTTGGAATTTCAACGACATCCAATTTGTATATTTCCCAGAATTCACCAGCTTCAGTAACAGCAGTACCTGTCATACCAGACAGTTTGCGATACATACGAAAATAATTCTGCAATGTAACTGTTGCAAAGGTTTGTGTGGCAGCCTCAATCTTTACATTTTCTTTCGCTTCAATCGCTTGGTGTAAACCATCGCTATAACGACGACCATCCATAATACGACCAGTTTGCTCATCAACAATCATAACTTTATTCTCCATTACGACATATTGCGTGTCTTTTTCAAATAAAGCATAGGCTTTTAACAATTGGTTTAACGTATGAATTCGTTCAGATTTTATACCAAAATCACGAAATAATTCTTCTTTAAGGTCTGCTTCTTTTTCTGATGATAAACCCTGTGCTTCAATTTTAGCAATTTCGGTTCCCATTTCTGGCATTACGAAGAAATCTGGGTCATCCTTACCTGAAAGGTATTCTACACCCTTGTCCGATAGCTCTATTTGGTTGTTTTTTTCATCAATTACATAATACAATTCGGCATCTACCTTTGGCATTTCACGGTTATTGTCTTGCATGTAGAAGTTCTCAGTTTTTTGAAGTAGTTGTTTTACGCCTTCTTCACTTAAAAACTTGATAAGTGCTTTATTTTTTGGAATACCACGATATACACGTAATAATTGAAATCCACCTTCTTTAGTATCTCCTGCAGCAATTAATTTCTTGGCTTCGGCTAAGACACCAGTTAAGTATTTACGTTGTACACTTACAATATCATCAACTTTGGGCTTTAACTCATTAAATTCGTGTCTATCTCCTTGCGGAATCGGACCTGAAATAATTAATGGTGTTCTTGCATCATCAACTAATACAGAATCGACCTCATCTACAATGGCATAGTGGTGTGGACGTTGAACCAAATCATCTGGCGAATGTGCCATATTATCACGTAAATAATCGAAACCAAATTCGTTATTTGTTCCATAAGTGATATCAGCGTTATAGGCTTTTTTTCGTGAAGCGGAATTTGGTTGGTGATAATCTATACAGTCGATACTTAAACCATGAAATTGAAAAATAGGAGCCATCCACGCACTATCACGTTTTGCTAAATAATCATTTACAGTTACTAAGTGTACACCTTTTCCAGTTAAGGCATTTAAATATACAGGAAGTGTTGCCACTAGTGTTTTACCTTCACCAGTTTGCATTTCGGCAATTTTACCTTGGTGCATTGCTATACCACCAATTAATTGCACATCGTAATGTACCATGTCCCAGGTAATTGGTTTCCCAGCAGCATCCCATGAATTAGACCAAATAGCATTCTCGCCTTCGAGTGTTACATAATCATTGTCGCCAGATACTTCTCTGTCAAAAGCATTTGCTGTTACCTTAATTTCTGAATTGTTTACAAAACGTTTAGCAGTTTCTTTAACTACAGCAAAGGCTTCAGGCAGGATGTTGTTTAAGGTTGCTTCAGTGAGATTATATGAATCGTCTTTTAGCGTGTCTATTTCTTGATA
This sequence comes from uncultured Flavobacteriaceae bacterium, assembly GCA_945788155.1. Taxonomy (GTDB): domain Bacteria; phylum Bacteroidota; class Bacteroidia; order Flavobacteriales; family Flavobacteriaceae; genus Pontimicrobium. The sequence continues at coordinate 1,537 of CALZKX010000046.1, read as the reverse complement.
GATGTCTTCCTTTCTATCAATATCTTCGGTAGTGTCAGCTTCTTCTTGTAGCTTTATTATTTGATCCTCGATGCTTTTACGAGCATGGGCTATTTTAGATTTAAACTCTAAAGTTTTTGCTCTTAGTTCATCGTGCGATAAACGTTCTAGTTGTGACTCAAAGGATTTTATTTGATTGACAATAGGCAGGATTGCCTTGACATCTTGTTTTGATTTGTCTCCGACAAATACTTTAAGTACTGAATTTAAAATACTCATTATATCGATTTATTTTTAGTCTTTGATCAATAGGTAGTCAAAGATACTACTTGTTGTTATGTTTAATGAAAAAATAGTGTACAAAAAAAGCCTCAAGAGAGACTTTTTAACTATTTTTTATGGTTTGGTTTAATATTCATCCTCGTTCCAAAGATAATCTTCGTCTGTTGGATAATCTGGCCATATTTCTTGAATAGAGTCATAAGAATCACCTTCGTCCTCAATAGATTGTAAATTCTCAACTACTTCTAGCGGAGCTCCTGTTCTAATAGAGTAATCGATTAACTCATCTTTTGTTGCTGGCCAAGGCGCATCACTTAAATAAGATGCTAGTTCTAATGTCCAATACATTTCTTACAAATTTAATTTTTTGCAAAAATAAATTTTTAACTGAACAAGACAAGAAAAAATCGAATTATTTAATCATTAAATTATATGAACGTTCAATTTTAACTGTAAACCATCAGTTTAAACTAGTTTTACAGATTAATACTTCACTGATTTTTTTTAGCTTAGGAATGCTTTTCAGGGATCCATTGTACTTCATCAGCTTGCAAATCTTTGGACAATTTTCGTGCCAACACAAAAAGATAGTCAGATAGACGGTTTAAGTACATTAATGTTTCTGGTTGAAAAGGCTCCAAATCGTTTAAAGCTGCTGCTAAACGTTCGGCTCTACGGCATACACAGCGTGCTATGTGACAGAATGACACGGTTTGGTGGCCTCCTGGAAGTATAAAGTGTGTCATTGGTGGTAACGTTTGGTTCATTTTGTCTATTTCTTTCTCCAGAAGTTCAACATCTTCATTAGAAATTTTAGGAATGTTTAAACGTTCTTTACCACTTTTTAGCATTGCCTTTTCTGGGTCTGTGGCTAAAATAGCACCAACTGTAAATAATTTGTTTTGAATGATAACTAAGATGTCTTTGAAATGTGCATCGATGTTTTGGTCTCTAATTAAACCTAGATGCGAGTTTAGCTCATCTACAGTACCATAACTTTCAATACGAATATGATGTTTGGGTACTTTTTTGCCTCCAAATAATGCAGTTTTACCTTTGTCGCCTGTTTTTGTGTAGATTTTCATTTTTAAGAGTTTCAAAGTTGAAAGTTTCAAAGTTACAAAGATTTGAATTGAAACTCCTTTTAAATCTAAACACGAATCGTAAAATGTTCTTTTTCTTGCTCTTTCCTAAAAAACACAAATCCCCAAAAAAATGTATCGATTGTTACTGTTACTTTTGGATGCTGTTTTATTGTTTCCCAAGCTTCGGTCAT
>CALZKX010000045.1 GCA_945788155.1 uncultured Flavobacteriaceae bacterium | reverse complement strand
AATCGGTATTTTCCAAATATGCAGTATCTTCGAGATTATTCACAACTTTTTTTCTATCAATAAGCAATTGGGTATAATCGAGGAGTACCACACCATTATTAACCACAATTCCAGCAAGGGAAATAATGCCCATCATGGTCATTATTATAACAAAAGGGCTGCCTGTTACAACAATGCCTCCAAATACACCAATAAGACTCAAGAAAATGGCAAGCATGATAATTGCTGGTTTTGAAACCGAATTAAACTGAAAAATCAAAATAAAGAAAATAAGGCCCAACCCTGTAAAAAATGCGCCCATTAAAAAAGCCATTTGTTTTGTTTCTTCTTCAATCTGTCCTGTATAATCAATTTTTACAGTATCAGGTTTTTCATCAAAACCCTGCATTTCATTTTGTATTTGTTCAACAATAGCACCAGCGTCAGTAAAACCAGATGCCAATGCCGAATATAATGTAACCACTCGTTTTACATCTTTATGTTTTATGGCACTAAAACCAGAGGTGTTACTCTGTTTAGTAACGGCAGAAAGAGGAATTTCCTTAATCTTACCAGAAGCTTGGTCTCTAAATGTGATTTTTTGATTAAAAAGCGCACTTGTATTATACCTATTTTCTTCATTAAAGCGTACATAAATATCATAATCTTCACCAGTTTCTTTATAAATACCTGCCTTGGCACCAAAAATAGCATTTCGTAATTGTTGTCCAACTTGTCCTGCTGTAACCCCAAGCTCACCTGCTTTTTTCCTATCAACATGAACTTGCATTGAAGGTTTGGATTTATTGACATCTACTTTTAATTCCTCTATGCCCTGTATATTTTTAGAGTTGATAAAATCCTTCATTTTTTCGGCTGTAGCAATCAATTCAGAATAATCATTGCCTTCTAGTTCAATATTTATTGGATAGCCAGCAGAAGGGCCAATGTTATCTTTTTCAACCGAAATAGTAACACCAGGATAAACATCTTTTAAGGCCTCTTGTACTTTTTTAAGAAGTGCCTCGCTATCTTCACCTCGTCTAAATTTAAACTCACGCATGGTAGCTGTAATTTTTCCGCGATGAGGCATTTCGGCCGCCGAACCACTATCGGTCTGTGGGTTTCCAGCACCTTCGCCTACTTGTGAAACTGCACTTTCTGTTAAAAAATTATAATCCCCATCCTTATAAGATTCTTGATTGATTATTGCGTACACTCGCTCTTCAATATCTTTTGTAATAGCATTTGTTTTTTCAATATCTGTTCCTTCTGGGTATTCTATATAAGCAATAATTTGATTTGGTATGTTACTTGGGAAGAACTCTATTTTAGTACGTTTACTATCAACTGAGGCGCCAAAACCTATAAAAGCAATTATAAGCAATACAAAAGTCCCCAAGGCAATTATTATGGGTTTTTTCCCATTTAAAGAGGCACGTAGTATGCGTTCATAAAAACGCTCTAATCTTGGAAGGGCATTTGTTTGGAATTGATTTGCCCATTTTCGTAAAAACAAACGGTACACCCAAAGCATAATAGATGTAAAAACCATAATGCTTCCCATGGCTCTATATTCTCCACCAATTAATAAAATCAATAAACCAATTACTGCAACAACAGAAGAGATAATTATAATGCGTTTTAGGGGCATATCCTTGTCTTCGGTTGTCATAAATTGCGATACCAATACGGAGTTAAAAAAAATGGCAACAAATAGTGAGGATCCTAGTACGACCGATAATGTTACTGGAAAGTAAATCATGAATTGACCCATAACTCCTGGCCATAGCCCTAAGGGTACAAAAGCGGCTACAGTTGTTAAAGTTGAAATGATAATGGGAAATGCAATTTCACCTATACCTTTTTTAGCCGCCTCAATACGTGGCATGCCCTCACTCATTAAACGATATACATTTTCAACGACTACAATACCATTATCTACCAACATACCAAGCCCCATAATTAAACCAAAAAGAATCATGGTGTTCATTGTATAGCCTAGTATATTTAATATCATAAGCGACATAAACATAGACATTGGGATTGCAAAACCAACAAACAAGGCATTTTTAAAACCTAAAAAGAACATTAAAACAATAACTACTAGTATAATACCAAAGATGATGTTGTTAACCAAATCATCTACTTGGCCTATGGTTTTTGAAGATTGATCGTTAGCGATTGTTACTTTTAGATTTGGAGGAAATACATTTGTTATTGCATCATCTACTATTACTTGTATTTGCTCAGCTGCAGCCACCATGTTTTTACCAGCACGTTTTTTAACATCTAGCATAACAACAGGTTCGCCAAACTCTCTTGCATAGGTAGTTTTATCTTCATCTTTAAAAGAAACTTCAGCAATATCTTTAAGATAAATTGAATTTCCATTTTCTGATTTTACCACAAAATCCTCCAATTCTTTTGGAGATTCTATTTCTCCTATAATTCTAATGGTACGTCGTTGCCCACTTGTAATTAAGTTTCCAGCAGAGAGTGTCATATTTTCTCTACTGATAGTGTTGATTACATCATCAAAACTTACTTGAGCAGCCATCATTTTGTATATATCTACGGCAACTTCAACTTCTTTATCTTGTGCGCCTCTTATGTCAACTTGCTTTATTTCTTGAAGGCCTTCAATTTCATCTTCAAGGTATTCGCCATAGGCTTTAAGTTTATCCACAGGATAATCACCAGAGATGTTAATGTTGAGTATTGGGATTTCTTCAGACATGCTCAAATCGAACACATTCGGTTCAACTTTGGCATTATTAAATGTTGGCCAATCTTCGCTAGATGTTTCAGAATCTACCTCGTCCTTTACTTTTTGCTTGGCAGCTTCGACGGTTATATTTTCATCAAACTCTATAATAACCATAGAGTAATCTTCTTGTGAGGTTGAGACGATTTCAACCATATTACTTACTGTTTTTAACCTATCTTCAATAGGGTCGGTAATAAGTTTTTCAATGTCTTCGGCAGTATTGCCAGGATATATAGAGCTAATGTAAATTTTGGTTTCTTTTATTTCTGGGAAGTTTTCTCTTGGCATACTATAATATGCTCCAATCCCAAGAACAAATATTACCAAAATCAAGACATACATTGTTGTTTTATTATTGATTGCCCATGATGATAACCCAAACTCTTTATGTACTTTTTTTTCTTTTTTGGTCATTTTTAAAGTTTTTTTATCCCTGTTTTCATTTTGTTAATGGTTAACAACAAGTAGAAGCTAGAGACAGCAAATGTTTTAGTTAATTAATATTTTCACTTCCTGTTCGTCTTTAACACTTCGAGCGCCTTCTTGGATAATCTCGTCGCCATTTTTTAAACCGGATAGTACTTCAATATAGTCGCCCTGTGTTTTTCCTGTTTCAATAATCACACGTTTTGCGCTGGCCTTATTGTCGTTTTTATCGATTATGGTGTAAACATATTGCTGGCCTTTGGCATTTTCGGATATGATACTTTGCGGAATTAAAATGGCCTTTTCACTGGTATAGTCGTTTATTTTAAGCCTAGCGGTTAAATTGGGTTTAATAGATTTGTCTTTGTTTGGTACTGGAACTTCAATTTTAAAAGTCCGGTTTATGGGATTGATATAGCTTCCTGCTTGTCTTATTTTAGTATTCATTGTTTTTCCTAGAATTGGAAAACTTACATGTACATTTTTTCCTGAAGTTACATTTGAAATATAACGCTCAGGGACATCAACTTCAATATACATGTTATTAAGGTTCACGATTCTAAACAGCTGAGATTGTCCTGGAGCAACAACACTGCCTTGCTCTGTAATAACATCATCTATAATTCCAGAAAAAGGAGCGCGAACAATTGTTTTATTAATCTGTTCTTGTAATTGATTAACCGCTTTTTGTTGAGCCTCGTAACTGGATTTTGCTTGTAAATATTGAATTTCACTTCCAATTTTTTGTTCCCAAAGGCGTTCTTGACGTTCAAAAGTTGTTTTTGCTAAATCTACTTGAATTTGCAATTGGGCGACTTGCTGGCTTAAACCACCATCATCAATTTTCGCCAAGATTTTTCCTTTGGTTACCCATTGCCCTTCAACTACATAAACTTTTGAAAGTACACCAGCAAACTCAGGATAAATAACCAAATTTTGTTTTGTGTTTACATTGCCTTGTAGCTCAATATAGTGGTTAAATACATCTTCTTTAATTGTAAAAGTTGTAATTAAAGGTATTTTTTCTTGAGGATCCAGCTCCTTGATTTTTGCTTCTAATTGTTCGAGTTGTAAAGAGAGTTGTTGCTTGTTTGCGTCTAGTTGAGATTTTTTTTCTCGAATTTGTTCCAAATTATTGGTTGCTATAATATCTTCTATGGATTGCTTCTTGTTACCTCCACAAGAAGCTAGAATAACCATTGCAATTAGTAATGTGAATATATGTTTCATTTTTATAGTGTTTTTTGATTGATTAGTTTTTTGGGATTTCGTTTAAAACCGTTTCCAGTTCTGCTTTTTTATTTATTACATCTATCATCGCCTGCAAAAAGTCTTGTTGCGAACTATACAATTGAGTTTGTGCTTGACGTAGCTCAAAACTAGAAGCAATCCCTTCAAAAAATTTAGTTTGATTTTTTTGCTCAATACGTTGAGCTAGATTTAGATTTTGTTTTTTATTTTCGTAATCTTCAATAGCAAATTGGTAATCACTTTTTGCGGATGCAATTTGAAGTTTTAATTTTTGTTCTGTTTCAGTTAAATCATCTTTAGACTTTTCGAGATTTATTTTTGCACGTTGTGTAGATGCACTCCTACCAAGTGAGCTGAATATTGGAATATTCATTTTTATGCCTAGTAGTGAAGATCCCAACCAATCTTGCTGTTTTTGTAAAAATTTAAAATTATCATTATAACCATCGTAAGCAGCATTGATAAATGCATCTAGAGTAGGCAAGGCCTTGCTTTTTTCTAGTTTTAACAATAGTTCTTTAGACACTTTATCATTTGAAGCAATTTTATAGTCAATCGTATTTTCTATATTTTCATCGGCATCAAGTAAGCTCAAGACCATATTTTTTGCGGTAAGGCTTTCTAAGTTATCGGTAAGTGAAATAGCGGTGTTTAAATCTATACCTATTGTAATATTTAGCATTTGATAGGCCAAGGTTTTTAATCTGGATGTATTGCTTAAATTGCTTTGTACACCAGATAGTGTAATTTGTAGTTGCTCGACACTTTCTTCTTCTTCTAATCCGTTTTCGTAAATTTTTGTAGTTTCGTCAAGGTTTTTTTGAAGTACAGCAATATTGCGTTCAAGGATTTTTACGCTTTCTTCGGCCAACAAAACATTACCATAAGCGTTAATTACAGCTTTTCTAACTTCGAGATCGGTTTTTTCTTTAGCATTTTTAGAGATGTCCAAAAAGACTTTAGCAGATTGTAAGCCTACTAAATAGGAGCCATCAAAAATCTTTTGATTTACAATAACGGTTGCATTTATAGATTGTTTGGTACCAAAAGCGATTTCGACAAACTCTCCTGGATTACCATCAAAAAACTGGGCTGGAATTAAAGCCAACTGCTGTTGCAACCATTTGTTATAGTCTATAGATGCACTAATTTGTGGCAAACCCGTAGCTGTGGTTTCCCATTTTTGTTTTTCAGCTGCTGCTATATCACGGGACGCATTTTTAGCTGTTCTATTGTGTTCTAATGCGTAATCAATAGCTTCTTGTAAACTAAATCGATTAGGGATTTCTTGAGAAAACCCAACGATTGAATACAGTAATATGAATATAAAAGTTATTTTTTTTGACATTTTATGATTGATATGAATTTGTAAATTGTTGTAAGTAATCCAATCCTTTTGAAGTACAAATACCTCTTATGTGATACTCTAAATAATTCTCCATTAGCATGTTCATAGAAAACTGTTTGTAAGGAAATAAATCTTGATCTTTAATGGCAATGATAGAGCTAAAGTAGATTCTTGAAATAAAATCAATATTTAATTCCTTTCTAAAAAGGTCTTGTTTAATACCACGCTCCAAATTTTCTCTTACGCAATCTTGCATAAGATTAAATTGTTTTTGTTTTAGCGAAGCAAAAATACGTGGATAATATTTTTGCAGTTGATATAGAGGTGATGACTTTTCGTTTTTTAGGTGGTCCATGACCAATTTTTTAATATCGTAAAATTCTTCAATGGGGTTCTTTTTTAAGGCGCAAATACAATCTATACCATTAGAAATCACATCAAACATTGATAGTGTAGTGGCCTCTACCAGCTTTGTTTTATTGTCAAAATGCTGATAAATAGTCTTCTTGGAAATGCCCAAACCGTTAGCAATATCGTCCATTGTGACACTTTTAAAGCCATAACTTAAAAACAAATCGGCTGATTTTTGAATAATTTTTTCTTTCATAATAGTGAGCAAAAGTACAAGAGGAAACTTTAAAAACCAAAAAAGTTTCCATAGTTTTAATAATTATTTAACACATCATTTACCAAGCAACCTTTTTTTTATAGTGAATTGCTTTATTTTTGTGATATGCTATCGATAGAAAAATACCGAAAAGTTTTTGTGGATTATTTGAATGATTTTGCAATTCCTAAAGAGCCAAATACGCTTTACGAGCCTATTGCGTATATTCTTAAGTTAGGAGGTAAACATTTACGTCCAGTACTTACTTTAATGACTACTGCAATTTTTGATGAGGATTTAAAAAAATCTTTAGATGCTGCTTTGGCCATTGAGGTATTTCATAACTTCTCCTTAATTCATGATGATATTATGGATGATGCTCCATTGCGAAGAGGCCAACAAACAGTGCATGAAAAATGGAATTTAAACACTGGGATATTATCTGGAGATGCCATGTTGATTTTAGCTTATCAATTGTTTGAAAATTACAAAGGAGACACCTTTAAGGCACTTGCTGAGTTGTTTAGTAAAACAGCGATTGAAGTTTGTGAAGGACAACAATATGATATTGATTTTGAAACACGCAGTGATGTTGTTATTCTTGAATATCTTAAAATGGTTGAATATAAAACAGCCGTATTGGTTGGAGCAGCAATGAAGATGGGAGCCATAGTTGCAAATGCGCCTTTAGAAGATCAGAACAACATATATGAGTTTGGAAAAAACCTGGGAATAGCATTTCAATTACAAGACGATTATTTAGATGCGTTTGGTGATCCTGAGTCGTTTGGAAAACAAGTAGGAGGAGACATTATTGAAAACAAAAAAACCTATTTATTTTTAAAAGCACTTGAATTATCTGATGCGCCTAAAAAGACCGAATTACTCGAACTTTACGGCAATTCTTCTTTGAATAGTGATAATAAGGTAAATATGGTAAAGCAAATTTTTGTTGAGAGTGGTGCTTCTTTTGCTACAAAAGCAATCATAGAAAATTATACTCAAAAAGCATTTAATATTTTAGATTCAATAAGCATTTCTTCAGAAAAAAAGGAAAAGCTAAAACAATTTGGAACTGCATTAATGAATAGAAACGTATAGTGCTAATACCTAATAATTTCGAAGAGCTAGTAGCTCAAGCCAATAATGAGAACTTATATAATAAGTTGGTTAAACAGCTTAATAAGGATTTTTTGTTGGCAAATATCGATTTGGATTTTGATGAAGATATTTTACCAACAAGCTTAAAGTTTTTATTGCACGAAACCGTTTTTAAACTCATTCAAGAGAAGTTTGCTGAGTATTTAAACTTATTGTACATAATAGATGTGCCAGAACATAAAATAAAACAATTGGATGGTAGTGATGTTGTTTCACTTTCAGAGCAAGTCACTTTTTTAATTTTACTTCGCGAATGGCAAAAAGTGTGGTATAGAAATATGTATTAGTGTATCACAATACGTTTTTAAAAATCTTTTCTTTTAGATTTAAATACTATTCGTAAAACAGGCAAAACGACCCAAATAGAAAGCATTATAAAAGATACGACAAGCCCAAAATTTGTTCCAAAAAATTGTTTAAAAACTGCTCCAGTATAACCCAATAAGGCTGAAATGTCGAGCTTTAATAAAATAAGCGTTCGTGATAAATCTATTGGATTGAGCATGGTGCCTACAAGCGACAATTTATCTAACGGATAATCTTCAAACATAATTAAGGTCATTAAAAAAAGACCATCGTAGATAATTGCAAGGAATAGCCAAAGTAGTATTGCATACCCAAAGCCTTTAATTTTGTTTTCATTGGACAAGGCAATATTAAAAGCTAGAGCAGTAAATATTAATGTTAGAAAAGTTCCAGTAATTAATAGTAGTGAAAAATTCCAAATGGCACTACTTTCAAACAAACCATAAAACACAAACGGAATTCCCAGACCTAAAATTAAACTCATAGAAAGTGACAACGCAACTCCAAGATATTGTCCTAAAAAAATTGATGAACGCTTTAGTGGTTGCGCCAATAAAAGTTCTGTAAATTCCTTAGAATTATAATAATACATCACCCCAAAAATGGTTCCTATTAAAGGCACTAAAACAATAATAACATTCATTAAAGTAATAACTGCTTTAGATAGGTCGTTGTTTAAAAACAAAAGCACAATACCAAGCAGCAAGTAAAAGGCAAAGTACACATAACTCCAGCGACTGCGCATTAAATCGTAAAAACTATATTTTAATATTTTAAGCATGATTTTTGGTTAAAATTGATGCAATTGCATGTTCAAAATCTGGTTGATTGGTCTTGGTTTTCAAGTCTTGAATTGTGCCTTTAAAATATATTTGTCCTTCTAAAAGGAATACTATTTCATCGGACACTTCTTCAACAAAACTCATAATGTGTGATGTGATTAAAATGGTTTTGCCATTTGACTTTTCTTTTTGAATCAAGTCCTTTAATCTAATTAATGATATTGGGTCTAAACCAGTGGTTGGTTCATCTAGAATTATTAAAGGGCTATCAAACATAAACGTTAGTACTATGTTTACCTTTTGCTTAGTTCCGCCAGAAAGGTTTCCTAGTTTTTTATTTAAAAAAGGCTCTAATCTAAAAAGTTCAATAAGGTGTTCATCATTAGATGTATTCCCTCTTAAATCCTTAATCATTTTTATAAGCTCCTTTACTTTTAAATTACTAGGAAAATTGGCTATTTGTGGTAGATAATCGATTTTATGTCTGTAATCTGAGCTTTTCTTTATATTCTCACCTAACACTGAAATCTCACCTTTATTAGGAATTACCATTCCCAGAATAGATTTAATTAAAGTTGTTTTTCCAGAACCATTTGGACCTAGTACAGCGAAAATCCCACCATCTTTTATGCTTAAATCAACGCCTTTTAAAACGTCGTTTTTTCCAAAGTTTTTATATAAATTTTGAATGGTTACCATGTGTTTTTTTTGATTAATGGGTTGTTGTCAAATAAATTATCTGGTGTAAAAACTGGCGACACTTTTTCGGAAAAATCCATAATATCTATAAATAAGCTACGTAAAAGAATAATAGTTTCTGGAGTTCGGTTAACAATATATGAAAACAATTTTACTGGTCTGTAAGGCACATCACCTACACCATCTTTGTTGAGGTCGTAACCTGTATAATTACTCCAATAATTTCTATCGAACACATTATCGTTTACTTTACTATTATAGGAAACATCAAATGAATTGTATAAAAAATTATTTTCAACAAAACTATTTGCATAACACGCACCTCGTACTTTTACAGCCCAACCATTATTTAAAAATTCATTGTTTTTATAAACGATTCGATTAGAGCCTTCTATATTAATGCCAATGGTATTTTTTTCAAAGGTGTTTCCAATAATTTCGGCATCGTTAATTTCTTTTAAGAGCATGCCGTAAGAGGCCGTTCCCCAATTTTCCTTAAACGTGTTATTGAGCATTTTTAATTTTTTGGAGAACATTACTGCAACTCCAGCACCATTGTTCTTAAAGGTATTATCTTGGTATGTATCGTTATTTGAAAACATAAAATGCAAGCCATACCTTAAATTTTCGGTACTCACATTGTTTTTAATCAAACAATCATCCGAAAACTCCAAATAAATACCATCGCGAACATGCGCTACGTAATTGTTTTCAATTTCTATATGGTTGCTGTACCATAACTGTATGCCATTACCAGAATTATACTCTTGTACGGCATCTCCAATAATCTTGTTTTTATAGATTTTGCCATAACTGGATTTTTCAACATAAATGCCAAAAAAAAGTTTTTCCAGAACTACATTTTTAATCACAAAATTGTTGCTCCTTCGTACACGAATTGCTGCATAATCTTCGGTGTAACTTGTGCCAACATTAATAATGGAGAACCCATCAAGGGTTACATTATCCGAAGTAATTGTAACGATTTCCCCTTTAAGTTCACCATCAATTACTGGATGGTTTTCACCTATAATGGTTAAAGGCTTGTCAATAACTATATTGTAATCTTTGTAAATTCCCTTTTTTACAATAACAGTATCAAAATCCTTGGCAGCTGTAATAGCTTCACTTACAGAAGTGATATCACAACTATTGCAAACTTCAACAATTTGTGCATTGCCAAAATAAGCCATCAACATGACTACTAAAAAAGCAATGGATTTTTTCATGAAGCTAGTTGTTTAAATGATTTTGGATTTCGCTCCAAGTGTATAATGTGCCTCCCTTTTCAGCTTGTTCTTTTTCAGCATCAGCTATATCTTTAAAGGCAGATAAAAAGGCTCCCATAGGACTTGGAATATTTTCGCTGATTAAAAAAATGGCCTTTGTTGCATCAATAAAAGTTTCAGGATCTGTGTAGTTATTAGCTAGATATAGCTCGATTTTTGATGTATCCTCAAATTCATTCAAGAAATGTATCATGCATTCTGAAGCGTCAAATTTATAGACTTTTCCTTTTTTTGTAACTATTTCGGTGGCATGAACTTTATCTACAATGGTCATCTTGCAAAAGTGGCATCCATCGTTACCATAATCTATAGCTTTAGGCGATACATTACAACCATATAAAATAAGTAGCAATGCAATAATTGAATAGTGTTTTAGTGTTTGCATTTTTTAGTGTTTTATTTTGTCTTTTCTTTAATATGTGCTACATACTTTTAGTTTTTTTATAGTTTTTCTTTCCAACAAGATATGCAATAAATGACATTGCAATTCCTAATCCTAAAAAATAAGCTCCAAGTCTGGGGTAAGAATGCGCTTTAAAATTTAAGATGTCCTTACTTCCAAATAATGGAGGCTGAAAGCCCATTACAGTACCATCTGGATTTGTAAACTTCATAATGGCCTTAGGGTCTAGATCATGACCATAATCATGCTCCCAAAGATAAAAGTCGTACAGTCCAGCTATACTTAAAAGAACCATTAGTATAAACCAACCTAAAAACCATTTGTAATTGCCTTTAAATGCAATAAGAAGCCCTAAAATAGATGTAATAATAATTCCAGCCGGAAATATTTTAAACTCTGGAATAGCTTCAGGGATATATTTCATACCAACATAATGGTTCATTAAATTAATGTTCTTAATGTCGTGAGGATTAGCATCGGCAAAATCATTAATATAAATGTACATGCCTAATGGTGTTGGGTATTGCGGAGCTTCAAGTGAAATTTTCCAGAGCGGGAATAAGAATAACCCTAATGGCAGAATAGCCGCAAGTAACATGATAATATTTGACTTCTTCATGACAAAATTTTATGAGGTTTGAAGTACAGTGTTTTATTAAAAGAAAGGCGAGAGCGAAAAGACAGCTCTCGCCTTTTATTAGGAAAATAAACACTAAAACAAAATTCTCCTAAATTGTTTTATTCAATATCCTCTCCAAGTGACCATTTTAGTGGTGTACTTGAATTTGCAGGTGATACTCTAACATAGCCTTGCATTTCTTGGTGCAATGCCGAACAGAAATCTGTACAGTAGAAAGGCCATACACCAACTTGTTTAGGTTCCCAAACAAAAGTTTCTGTCTGTCCTGGCATGATCAATAATTCAGAGGTGTTTGCTCCAATCATACTAATACCATGAGGCACATCGTAATCTTGCTCTAAATTGGTTACATGGAAATAAACTTTATCTCCAACTCGAATACCTTCAATATTATCTGGTGCAAAGTGACTTCGGATTGTGGTCATATAAACATGAACCGTTTTTCCATCACGAACAACTTTTGTTTCTGCTTCAGTTTTAGCAGCGTAAGGATGATTGTTGTCTTCTAAATTAAATATTTTTTTAGAGTTAGGCTTAATCAAGTCGGCAGGAATACCAGCTGCATAATGTGGTTCCCCAACGGTTGGGAAATCTAACAACAATTCCATTTTATCGCCAGTAATATCATATAGTTGAGCCGATTGGGTGACCTCTGGACCTGTTGGTAAGTAACGGTCTTTGGTAATTTTATTCATACCAAGAACATATTTACCAAATGGTTTTTGCGAGTTTCCACCAGGAATCATTAAGTGGCCAATTGAGTAAAAACTTGGTTGTCTATCCAATACTTCCCATGTTCCTAGTTTCCATTTTACAATTTCAGACGAAATAAAGAAAGATGTATAAGCGTTACCTTCGCCATCAAATTCAGTATGTAAAGGGCCTAATCCAGGTTGTTCAACAGCTCCAGCTAAAACGTCTTCAAAGTTTAAGATTGGAATACCATAAGCTTCGCCCGCAAATTTTTCGTTTTCAATAGCATCAAGCATTTTGGTAAATGAGTGTACTGTTACATTGGCAGATAATTT
>CALZKX010000044.1 GCA_945788155.1 uncultured Flavobacteriaceae bacterium | reverse complement strand
TCACCAAATTCTGACAAGCCGAAAAGGTTCGTCTCCCAGTAATTACAAACAACTTACCTACTTTATTTATTTTTTCGGTTTCAACAATTCCTGTGATTATTGGTTTGTTTTTGTAGTTATTTCCACCTCCATTTAATCTCACATCAATAATTAATTTTTCAACATCATTCTTATCCACAAAGTCAAATACCTTATTGTAAAAATCTGGAATCGCTTCGGAAGGGTCGTCTTGAATTTGGCTATGTCTCACATAAATCGTTTTATCTTCTGGTAAATATTCATAATAGTATATTTTATCTAAGTTCTTTAAATAGTTTGGTGTCATGTCTTTATTACGAGCTTCAAGCCAATCACCATCCTGTTTTACCAAGCTATATAAAACTGGAACGCGTTCACCTTTTGGCAAAGCTTTAAATATTTGTTTGAATGTTTTACCATCTTTTTCTAATGTCAACTCAATTGAAGATTTTAGAGAAGACGTAATTTTTTGAGCATGTAACACTTCTGGGAACTTCAAATAATTCAATCCAAAGGCTTTAAAATACTGCTCGTTCTCCACAGGAACAACAGGGTAAATAGCTTTTAATGCATCTTTGATTGACATAGATTCAACTGCGACCACTTTTGCACCTAAAGCGTTTTGATAATCTTTGTGTGTTCCTTGTATATAAACACCATCATTAAAATGATACAGATTAAAAGGTAATTGATGAAAAGTAAAAGGGTCTTGCCTAAAACTTATATCTGTGTGACCATACTTGAACATAGACACGATACGAGCAAAACCAACTACAATTTCGTGCTCCTGTAATTTTGAAATTTCTGAGTGTAGTTTTTCCACAACTGCATCAAATTCTTTTGCTGTTGTTTTTTTGAATAGGAAAGGATAATCATTATGAACCGTTTCCTTAAGAAACTTCAAATCCTCTTGCCATTGACTAGTCGTAATGCTATTTTGGGAATACGAAATCATCACCATAAGTAAGGCGATGAAAAATAATACTTTTTTCATTTTGATTGATTTTTGATTGAATTAGTTATTAGTAAGATGCTTTTTTCAGAAAAAAGTTACAGTTTTGAAGTAAAACTTTTAGCGTATATGACTTCCAGCATTCACATCAATCGTGGCTCCTGTGGCATGATCCATTTGTCCACTGCACATCAACGCAACCAAAGGCGCAATATTACTTGGCTTGGTTAACTCATTTAGAGCAATTTCGTTGAGTACACGTTGTTCTCCATAAGTTTCTATAAACGATTCTGCCATTTGCGTTCTAGTAAATCCAGGCGCAATAACAAATGCCTTGATATTTTCTTTACCAAACGATCGTGCTACACTTCGCGCCAAAGACGTCAAACCCCCTTTTGACGCTGCATACGCTAAGTATTCTTCTGTTTCTCCTCTAAAAACAGCACGACTTCCAATATAAATAAAACGTCCTCCATTCTGGTTTTTGAAATGATTAATACCTAATTTGGTCAAGATACCAACCGAATCTAAGTTAATAGCTATGGTAGATTTCCAAACCTTGAACCAATCTTCAAAAGGATCATTAGTAGAATGTTGTAAAAACACGCCTGCGTTTAGAATAATCACATCAATAGTATCAAATTCTTTAACTACACTTTCAAACAAATTAACAACCTCTTGTGTTTTACTTAAATCAGCCTGAAAGATTTTAGAATTAGTTTCAGGATATTTTTCTACCAAAGCTTCAGCAGATGTTTTATCTGAATTATAATGTACAGCCAACTTTGCTCCCATTTGCAAAGCATAATCAGCAATACCTTCACCAATACCTTTGGAAGCTCCTGTAATTAAAATAGTCTTTCCTGCTAAATCTATATGAGTCATTTACAAAATATGTTTTATCCAACCTCCATCAACAGCTAATGACGTTCCAGTGATATAACTGGCTCGCTCACTTGCTAAAAAAGTAACTGCTGCAGCAAACTCTTCAGGATTACCAAAACGTTTTAACGGAATTTCATTAATAGCAGAAGCAAACGAAGGATTGCTTTCAATTAAAGATAATAAACGATTAGTCTTTGTATATCCAGGCATTACATTATTAACTGTGATGTTGTACTCACCTAATTCACTTGCCAATGTTTTCATTAAACCAGCAACAGAAGCACGAACTGAATTGGACAGGATTAAGTTGTCAACAGGTTGCTTTACAGCTTGAGAAGTAATTGCTATAATTCTTCCCCATTGCTGTTGCTTCATTCCTGGAATGACTTCTTTAATCAATGACACACAACTTGTCAAAAGTAACTTATATGTGTTATCCCAATCGTCCATTGATAAGTCCTCAAATTTTCCTGAAGGTGGTCCTCCAGTATTGGTGACTAGAATATCTATTTTGTTATGATGATTGAAAATAGTTTTTAAAACTTCTGCTCTTTCATTTTCATTTGCCAAATCCCCAGAAACAGCAATCATACTTGTATTGCATGCTTGCTCAATCTCCTTCTTTGTTTGTTCTAGCTTAGCCTTATTTCTTCCATTGATGATGACAGTTGCTCCTTCTTTAGCCAATTCCATAGCAACAGCTTTTCCCAAGCCATCGCTTGATGCCGCTACAAAAGCAACCTTGTTTTTTAAGCCTAAATCCATGAATTACTTTCTTAGGTAATCATCTGTACCATCTAGCCAATCTTCACGAATTGGCGACCATGTATCAATTTCCTCAACATCACCAATCATTAATGCTTCATGTGGTACATGCTCTGGAATCACAACAGAATCTCCTGGACCCAAATCCATGGTTTGCTCTTTATTGGCTCCAAACCAAAAGCGAATCGTTCCAGAAATAACTTGTGTAACTTGTTCATTATGATGCTCATGGAGAGGTACTAAAAAACCGTCTTTAAATTTCATTCTAGCAACCATAACTTTGTCACCATAAATCATTTTGCGTTGCATTTTGTCGGTAACTTGTTCTACAGGAACATCGTCCCAATTTATTTTTTTTACCATGATTTAATTTTTATCAATTAATTCGAATCCTTGATTAATTCCTTTTTCTATTGCAGGCACACCACGTTCCATCCAAACAGGTTTTGGAGCAGCTTTTAAATAATAATCAAAAAATTGTTGCATTCTAATATTAAAGTCCTTTCTGTTTTGAATTTTTAAAGGCCAATGCGGTTCGCCATTATAGTTTAAAAACCAAGCTGGCTTTCCTAAACGACGTAAGCTCACAAAAAACTCAATCCCTTGATACCATGGCACATGACCATCGGCATCATTATGCATAATTAATAAAGGTGTGTTAATTTTATCAATATTGAAGATAGGTGAATTTTCAACATAACGTTGTGGATATTCCCAAGGTGTTCCTCCTATCCTGCTTTGCGTATGTTCGTATTGAAACTGCCTGCTTAATCCTGTCCACCATCTAATGCCTCCATAAGCACTAATCATGTTAGGCACTGGAGCTCCAGATTCAGCAGCTTTAAAAATATCTGTTTTGGTTACCAAATACGCAATTTGATAGCCTCCCCAACTATGTCCTTGAGTTCCAATATTATCCTTATCAATGAACCCTTTTTCAATGAGTGAAGTTACACCAGGAATTACACAATTATAGGCACTTTCACCTGGATAACCAACACGATAATAGACATCTGGGTTAAAAATAACATAACCTCTACTTGCATAAAAACTATAATTGATTGTAGAACGACCTGGAGAAGGAGCTCTATGTGAGTGTAAGCCATTGGAGCTTTTTTCATAGAAATTCACAATCATTGGATACTTTTTGTTAGGATCAAAATTTTCAGGCTTAATTAGCATTCCTGTTAAAGGCATACCATCAAGGGAAATCCAATGCACCAATTCGGCTGTTCCCCAATTGTAATTTTTTTGCTGTGGATTGGCATCACTAATAACCACTTGTTTTTTAAAGCTTAAATCAGAAATTCTAATATTTGGAAAGTCGGTAAATGACTGTCTAGTAAAAATTACTGCATCACTCATTTTAGCTTTTCTTGGAGTTGAATATCTGTAAGGACCATCAACCAATTGTTTTCCTGATTTGTTTTTGTAGTTATACTCAAAGTATCCTGAGTTCTTAGTTATTTCATTAAATGTGGTCAATAAGAGTTTTTTTGAAGTATCAATAAATCGTTGCTCAGGATCTAATCTCACGCCTCTGTAAGTAACTTTATTTTCGCGACCTTTGGTTAATCTAGTGCTTGTACCATTATCTGGATTGAATTCCCAAATATCATATCGGTCATAAATCATGATAGTTTTATCATTTTTTGTCCAACCTGCAGAACCATAAGATCTAGGGTAATTTGGAGCATCGTTTAGCTCATTATAAAACCCTTTGTTTTTCGTTAATTCGGTATATTTAGCTGTACTAATATTATAAGTATACCAAGTACTATCAACTTGATTATAACCAAATGCATATTTACCTTTTGGACTAAATCTTGAATTACTAGCAGCTCTTTTTATTGCCATTTTAGTCGAGCCGTCATTTACATTTACAATCGATAAATCATTTGTTGAAAACTGACCTGTCCATTGGCTTTCCAATGCATAAGGCAAATTAGTACTTACCAGTGCATGGGTTGCGTTACCTTCATCTGCCAATCTAGCATTAGGAAATTCCTTTGTAGCAATTTGAACTATTTTTTTATCGCTTAAATGATAAACTGTTTGATATGATTTCTTTTTATCATTTTTCACTTGTAACTCTTGAACTGTGTATAAACGTGGTTCATCATAAGTCCAAACTTCTACATTTACAATTTCATCTTTTAACAATGTTGTATCCTGAACTATTGGAGGAAGTGCCAAACCAAAGTATAATTTTGACTCATCTTTTGAAAAACTTACGTTTCCATCAGAAGATACTCTATAACCTTCAGGGGCTTTTGAATTATCAATTACTAATTCTGTTGTGGCTTTGGATTCGTTCCAGGTATATAATTGATTTGGCCTCACATAAGCTTTCGTGGTATCTACATCCACTAAAAAACCTAAGTTTTTTCCAGAGTCACTAAAATTAAGCTTGAAGTATTTTGTTTTTTCATGCGAACTGAATACTTGTTTTGTCGAGTTGTTTTCTAAATCAACAACATAGACTCCAGCTTCAGTTTTATCTTTCACACCAGTTGTAATGTAGGCTAGTTTCTTGCCTTCTTTTGCAAATACATAACTTGTGACAAAGAAAATGGTATCTTCTTTAGCTGTTTTTAGATTCCTGATTACTAAAGGATAACCATTTTTTGCGCTAGCCTTTTTTACTTTCGGTTTTTTCTTTTTTGTTTTTGTAGTATCGTTTTCAGTTGAATCTTTTACAGCTTTTGTCTTTTTAGGTACATTCTTTTTAGCATCATCATAAGTATAAGCCATAAATCCGGACCATTTTTGTGGAAGTTTGTGCGACTTTACATTGGCTATTTTTTGAAGTGATTTACCCTTTAGATTATAAATACCTACAGTATCCTTGGGCATTTTATCTTTCTTCACTTTTCGACGTTTCATTTCAGTGATGCTGTCTTTCCAAGCTTTAATTGTAAAGATGGCAAAATTTGAATCGTAAGTAAATTTGCCACTTTGGGAACGTTCATAATCAAATACTAAATTAGCGTTAGCATCTTTAATTTTAAGATGGTTGTCTTTTTCTCCTTTCTCTAGTGAATACATAACAAAATCTCCATTGAATGAAATGCTTTGTCCTTTTATGGTGTTCCATATTTCAAAATCAGGATGGTCTAAAACTTTTTTTTGAGCGAATGAATTTACTCCAACAAATAATAGAATAATATAAAGTGTTTGTTTCATAAGTTTGGTTTTGCTGTTAAAAAATATGGAGCTACTAATTGCTATTAGTAGCTCCAATGATATTACTATTAATCATTTTTCAATCCTTGACCTTCAACCCATGGGGCTCCAGTATTTTTTAATTCTCTTTCAATTTGAGGTAAAGTGTTGTTAAGCACATCTCGTAACTTAGACTTTACTTTTGCTAATTGACTTTTCACTCTATTTAGCATTGCTTTGTGCTCGTCTGTTGGCCCATAAGTATTACCAGATGTTCTCCATCCCAATGAATTTCCTTCGCTTGCCCTTGGGTTTGAGCGTTCACCTATCTCTCCTTTTGTATCATCTCCATTTAATTCTTTATCAATATCCAATAATGCTATGCGTGCATCGTTAATTCTCTTGAATAAATTGTCGTTAGGTTTTTCGGCTTTATTTAAAGCTCTTTCCATGGCAGCCACTCTTTGGATGTTTCTTGACAATGCCACATTTGTTGCAGTAAGATCTTGTTGGAACGCAAAGGTTTCTTTTCTAAAGGTATCTATTTCAGTGATAGATTTTCTTTTTAAGACACCATCATACATTGGTATAACCTTAAATGGTTTTGGACCTTCAAGTACTGTATTTATTCCATCGATACGTTTTACAACTGTTACGGTATAATCTCCTGGGGAAGCCATTACTCCACCTCTACCAAATCTACCTCTTGGAGAAGCTTGTAGCCTCTCACCTGCTTTGTTAGGATAAGTTAACTGCCAATTCACTCGGTTGAATCCTTTTTTATTAGTTCCTTTAACCGTATTAACAACGTTTCCATTTGCATCTTTTATAACCAAAAGGACTTCAGGTCCTTGCTGCCTGTTTTCGGCTTCTATAGCATCCCAACCTGGGAAGTCGGTGTTGGTTTTTTCTCGCTGTTTGCGCTCATCTTTTAATGACTTTAGTTTATTGGACATGTAATATGTAAAAATGGCTCCAAAAGGAGGATTTTCAGCAGAGTACTCGTTATCTCCTTGACTACCCACTCTGTTATTTGGGCTATACCAAAGGGCATTTTTTATTGGGAACAATGTGGTTTCTTTAGTGAGTATGGAATCATCAAAATTTCTAATAGGTGTGATGTCATCCAAAATAAAAATCCCTCTACCAAAAGACGCTGCCACTAAGTCATTTTCTCTTCTTTGAATAGTAATATCTCTAATAGAAATAGTTGGGATACCACTTTTAAGTTGCATCCAGTTTTTGCCGCCATTTCTTGTAAAATACACTCCAAACTCTGTTGCAGCAAATAGTAAATCTTTTTTAACATGATCCTGTACCAATCGCCACGTTAACAACGTTTTTGGTAAATCGCCATTGATAAGTGTCCAAGATTTACCTTTATCTGTACTTTTTATTAAATAAGGTTTATAATCGCCATATTTATGGTTATCTAGGGCAGCATATACCACATTTG